>JAKONS010000335.1 GCA_022701845.1 Burkholderiaceae bacterium | reverse complement strand
CGATCGACATCGGCATCAGCCCGGGCAACCGGACCGAGCGCGGCCTGTCCACCGTCGCGGCGATCCTGAGCTACTGCGGCCAGCGCCTGGTGGCCGACGGCCCGCGACCGGTGTACGGCTGGCTCGGCACCTACCGGCACCGCTATCCCGAGCCGGTCGGCGAACGGCTGCTGTCGGCCTGCGACGTGCCCGACCTGTCCCTGCTGCCGCCGCGTTATCCGGGCCGGCCGCCGGTGCGCTTCGGCGCCGGGCTGGAGCTGCGCTTCCTGCATCGCGGCATGAACCTGATGGCGTGGATGGCCCGCCGGGGCCTGGTCCGCGACTGGTCGTCGCATGCCGCATGGCTCAAACGCGCGGCAGACTGGTTCGTGCGCTGGGGCAGCGATGCCGGCGCGATGCATGTGCGGGTCGAGGGGCGCGACGCGCAGGGCCGCCCGCTGCGGCGCGGCTGGGTGCTGGTGGCGGGCAGCGGCGCCGGCCCCTATGTGCCGACGCTGGCCGCCTCCGCGCTGGTGCGCCGGCTGGCGGCGGGCGCCCGGTGCCGCGTCGGTGCGCAGCCCTGCACCGGCTTGCTGTCGCTCGACGATTTCGCCGCCGAAACCGAAGGCCTGGATATCCGCATGACGCCCACCACGCCATGACCGCCACCACGACCACCCCGTCCCTCTACCAGCAGGTGCTGGGCGCCGATTTCGCGCGGCTCGACCCGGCGGTGCGCCGCTTCCATCGGCTGGCCGGCCACCATCTGCTGCACGGCTGGGTCGAGACGACCGCGCCGCGTTCACTGCCGGCGAGGCTGCTGGCACGCTGCCTCGGCAGCCCGGTGCAGGGCGGCTCAGGGCCGTTCCGGTTCGAGCTTCGGGCCGCGCCCGGCCACGAGACCTGGACCCGCTTCTTTCCGTCGAAGACGATGCGCTCGACCCTGCGTCTTCGCCATCGGGAGATCGTCGAATCGCTCGGGCCGGCGCGGGTGATCTTCCGGATGGCCGTTTCCGGGAACCGGCTGGCGATGGGGCTGGGCAGGCTGTATTTCCTCGGCATCCGGTGCCCGGCCTTCCTGGCGCCGCGCATCGAGGCGGAGGAATGGGGCGCCGACGACCGCCTGTTTTTCCGGATCGAGGCGAGCGTGCCGTGGGTCGGGGTCGTCGCCCGCTACAGCGGCCATCTCGACATGCCGGCGGAGCAGCCGGCGTGATCGTCGTCTTCGACGCCCAGTGCCTGCTGTGCAACGGCTGGGTGCGGTTTCTGCTGCGGCACGACCGGCGCGGCGTTTTCCGGTTCGCCGCGGTCCAGGGCGCGGTGGGCGGGCGGCTGCTGGCGCAGGCCGGTCTGCGGGTCGAGGGGCTGCAGACCCTGCTGCTGGTCGACGGCGACCGGACCTGGCAGCACAGCGCCGCGATCCTGCGGATCTTCCATGCCCTGGGCTACCCGTGGCGCGCGGCCTGCCTGGGCTGGATCGTTCCCGCGCCCTGGCGCGACGGGCTCTACCGGCTGATCGCGCGCAACCGCTACCGGCTCTTCGGCCGCAGCCCGCAGTGCGCGATGCCGGAGCCCCGCCACGCGGCGCGGTTCCTCGACTGACCTTCCCTCCCCTGACCGACGCGCATGGAAAAAAGGCCCGGCGACGCCGGGCCTTTTTCACGAACGCACGGTGCGATCAGTCGTTGGCGTAGATGTCCACGTCCTTCGTCTCCTTGATGAACAGGGTGCCGATCACCAGCGTCACGCAGGCGATGACGATCGGGTACCAGAGACCGTTGTACATGTTGCCGGTGCTGGCCACGATGGCGAACGAGGTGGTCGGCAGCAGGCCGCCGAACCAGCCGTTGCCGATGTGGTACGGCAGGCTCATCGAGGTGTAGCGGATGCGAGTCGGGAACATCTCGACCAGCATCGCGGCGATCGGGCCGTAGACCATGGTGACCAGGATCACCAGCCAGGACAGCAGCGCGACCATCACCAGCTTGTTCATCTTCGCCGGGTCGGCCTTGGCCGGATAGCCGGCGGCCTTCAGGTCGTCGCCCACGCCCTTCTTGAAGGCGGCGATGTCCCGGGCGGAGGCCGCGTCGAACTTCAGGTCGACCACGTTGCCGGTGGGCGCGGTGACCGACTTCTCGCCGATCTTCACCACCGCCGGCGAGCCGGCGGGCGCGGCCACGTTCTCGTAGGAGACCGAGTTCTGCACCAGGTAGCGCTTGGCGATGTCGCAGGAGCTGCGGAAGTCGATCTCGCGGGCCACCGGGTTGCCCTGGAACGAGCAGGTGGCCGGATCGGCGGTGACGGTGACCTGGGCGCTGGCCTGCGCCGCGGCGAGGTCGGGGTTGGACGCGGCGGTCAGGCCCTTGAACACCGGGAAGTAGGTGACCGCGGCCAGCAGGCAGCCGGCCATGATGATCGGCTTGCGGCCGATCTTGTCGGAGAGGGTGCCGAAGATCACGAAGAAGGGCGTGCCGATGAGCAGCGCCGCGGCGATCATCAGGTTGGCGGTGGTGCTGTCGACCTTGAGCTGCTGGGTCAGGAAGAACAGCGCGTAGAACTGGCCGGTGTACCAGACCACCGCCTGGCCGGCGGTCAGGCCGACCAGCGCCAGGATCACGATCTTCAGGTTCTTCCACTCGCCGAACGATTCGCGCAGCGGCGCCTTGGAGGTCTTGCCCTCGGCCTTCATCTTCTGGAATGCGGGCGATTCCGACAGCGTCAGGCGGATCCACAGCGACACCAGCAGCAGCACCGCCGACAGCAGGAACGGAATGCGCCAGCCCCAGGAGGTGAAGTCTTCCTCGCCCATGAAGGTGCGCACGCCGAGGATCACCGCCAGCGACAGGAACAGGCCCAGCGTGGCCGTGGTCTGGATCCAGGAGGTGTAGGCACCGCGCTTGCCCTGCGGCGCATGCTCGGCCACATAGGTGGCGGCACCGCCGTACTCGCCGCCGAGGGCCAGGCCCTGCAGCATGCGCAGCGCGATCAGGATCACCGGCGCGGCCACGCCGATGGTGGCGTAGCTGGGCAGCAGGCCGACGATCACCGTCGACAAACCCATGATCAGGATGGTGACCAGGAAGGTGTACTTGCGGCCGATCATGTCGCCGAGCCGGCCGAACACGATGGCGCCGAAGGGCCGCACCAGGAAGCCGGCGGCAAAGGCCAGCAGCGCGAAGATGAAGGCGGCGCCCGCATCCAGGCCGCTGAAGAACTGCTTGGCGATGATCGCCGCGAGCGAGCCGTAGAGGTAGAAGTCGTACCACTCGAACACGGTGCCGAGGGACGAGGCGAAGATGACCTTCTTCTCCTCCTTGCTCATCGGCCGCGGCGCCGGCGTGGGGGTCGGCAGCGGCCGCCCGGGCGTATAGGTGCTGGACATGATGCGGGTCTCCTGTTGGTATGTGCACGGCGCCCCTGCCTCGGTGCACCGTGCTCCCATTCTTGGAAGCCCCACTGACCCCGCTCTGACACCAAACTGACCCCGCGCTGACAACCCGCGGGCTAACCCGCACGGTCGATTTCAGGATTCGGAATCCGGCCCGAACCAGGGGTCGCCGAGCAGCCGGGCGCGCAACATCGGCAGCGCGTCGAAGCCCCACAGCACCTCGCGGCCGACGGTGAAACCGGGCACGCCGAAGACGCCCGCGTCGATCGCCGCCGCGGTATTGCCGCGCAGCATCGCCTTCACCTCGGGGCCGGCCGGATCGTGCCGGGGCGACAGCGCCGCCGACAGCGCGGCCAGCCGGTCGGCGTCGTTCGGGTCGCGCGGCGCGTCGCCGTCGGCCTGCCACACATGGCGGAACACGCTGGCCGCGACATGGCGCGAGACCGCGCCGTCGTCCGAGCAGGCCAGGGCCAGGCGCAGCAGCGGCAGCGGGTCGAACGGATGGGCGGCGGGCATGCGCAGCGGGATGCCGTGGGCATGCGCCAGCCAGCGGGTCTGGCGCAGCACCCAGTCGTATTTCGGGGCGATGCCGTGCGGCCCGGCATGGCCGAGTTGCTTGAGGATCGCGCCCAGCAGCACCGGGCGGTGCTCGACCGCATAGCTCACGCCCTCCAGCGCCTGCGGCAGCTGCTCGAAGGCCAGGTAGGCGTAGGGCGAGACGAAGTCGAGATGGAAGGTGAAGGTTCGCATGGGCAGGGGCTTCGGCAGGGGCTTCGGTGAAACGCGGACCGGCCCCTCAGGGCGCGACCAGCCCGGCGCGGTCCATCAGCGTGCGCCAGATGCCCCGCCGGGTGGCGCCGTCGGCCGCCGACCAGGCGCGGATCTCGTCGAGCGAGCGCCAGCAGCCGGTGCACAGGCTGCGGTCCTCGTTCATCTTGCAGACCGATATGCAGGGCGAGGGCACCGGATCGGCGCCGGCCTCGAAAGCCGCCTCGGCCTTGCGCGCCAGCGCGGCCAGCGGGGGCGACAGCGGCGTCAGTTCACTGCCGCACATCAGGCGGCCACCGCGGTGCTGTCGTCGGCCGGCGCGCGCCGGGCGATCAACGCCTTGCCGACGCGCGACTGGGTCGGCCGGCCCAGCACGCCGCTGATCCAGGCGCCGGTGTCGGCCAGGGCTTCGAGGTCGATGCCGGTGTCGATGCCCATGCCGTGCAGCATGAACACCACGTCCTCGGTGGCGACGTTGCCGGTGGCGCCCTTCGCATACGGGCAGCCGCCCAGGCCGGCGACCGAGGTGTCGAACTGCCACACGCCGAGCTCCAGCGC
>JAKONS010000322.1 GCA_022701845.1 Burkholderiaceae bacterium | reverse complement strand
CGCAGGACATCGGGGTGACTGTGCTGGAACGGCACGTCGAGATAAGGCAGCGCCAGACCTTGGGCCATCAAGGGCACGACGTCGTCGACGCTCGGATACGGGTAGACGTAGTGGAGGCGCACCCAGGCGCCATAAGGCTCGGCAATCTCGCCGAGCGCCTGCACCAAATCGAGCATGCGGGTCTTCACCGGCCTGCCATCGTAGAAACCGGTGCGGTATTTCACATCGACGCCGTAGGCCGAGGTGTCCTGGCTGATCACCAGAAGCTCCTTCACGCCGCCTTCGAACAGGGCGCGCGCTTCCTTCAGCACATCGCCGATCGGACGCGACACCAGGTCGCCCCGCATCGATGGAATGATGCAAAAGGTGCAGCGGTGGTTGCAGCCTTCGCTGATCTTCAGATAGGCGTAATGCCGCGGCGTCAGCTTGATGCCGGCCTCGCCGAACGAATTCGGCATCAGGTCGACGAACGGATCGTGCGGCTTCGGCAGGTTCAGGTGGATCGCATCCATCACCTCCTGCGTGGCATGCGGCCCGGTCACGGCCAGTACGCTGGGATGCATCTGGCGAACCAGATTTCCGCCATCGGTGGCGGTGCGGGCGCCGAGGCAACCGGTCACGATCACCTTGCCGTTGCCGGCCAACGCCTCGCCGATGGTGTCCAGGCTTTCCCTGACCGCGTCGTCGATGAACCCGCAAGTGTTCACGATGACGATATCGGCGCCCTCGTAGGTCTTGGACGTCTGGTATCCCTCGGCGCTCAGCTGCGTCAGGATCAACTCGGAGTCGGTCAGGGCCTTGGGGCAGCCGAGGCTGACGAAGCCGACACGCGGAGCGGCGGCGGCGGTTTTCTGCGGAAACAAAACTTCACTCATCCCGCTATTGTCCCCCGGACGCGAGATACCGCGATTCGGCGGGCTTTCAGCGCTTCAATCCCAGGGCACCCAGCATCTGCTCGGCCTGCTTTTGCCACTGTTCCTGCCATTGCTCCTGCATCTGCGCAAAACTGCTGCTCGACTTCTCGACATAGTTGCCGAGCATGCCCTGCATCAGGGTGGGCTGAATCTTCATGAAGCCCGTCCACATCTCCGGCGTGATGCTCTTGGACTGCGCCGCGAGCTGGCCCTGGATATCCGTGAACGCCTGAACGTTCTTTTCGAGGTAGGCGCCCATGAAGCCCTGCATCGCATGGCCGTAGAACCGAATGATGTTAGCGAGCGCGGGCTCGCTGAACATCGGTGCGCCACCGGCTTCTTCTTCCAGGATGATCTGCAGCAGGATGCTGCGGGTGAGGTCGCTACCGGTCTTGGCGTCGCGCACCACCAGCGCGACGCTGTCGATCACCAGCTGCCGAACCTCGGCCAGGGTGATGTAGCTGGAGGTGGTGGTGTCGTAGAGGCGACGGTTCGGGTACTTCTTTATGACGCGAAGAGCGCCGATGCCCTTCACCGCATCATCAGAAGACCCGGTCTCCGCCGCCTCACCCGGGCGCGTGGCGTTTTTGTGGCTGTCTACCAATTCCGAACCTCCCGATGCTCCTGGACGGAGTCTGTTGCAGTGCAACACATTCTAGGCACAGCCGTCTTGCGGTAACAACCAGCATGACACGTGGCTATGAGAGTCGCCAACCGCGTCAACCAGCGCAGTGTCTTCAGCCGCCCTTGCTGGGACGCTTGCCGGGATTCTTCTTGCTGCGGGTAGCGGTACCGCGCTCCAGGCTGACTTTCTGGCCACGGCCTGCGGTACGCAGGGTGGTGCCTGGCAGCGACGGCAGCGGCGGGGTGGCTTTGCGGTCGGCTTCGGTGACGATTTTGTTGCCCATGAAATACTCCTGTATCGGAAAAAAGGTTTAACCGCCGATTAGGCCACAGCCGACAAACGCTTTTTGCCGTGTCCCGGGCCTTCGTACCGGCATTTGCCATTGGACCGACCTTCGGGTTCCGATCCGTATCTCACCGATCCGTGCCGGCGACGCCGGCCGGCTTTCCATTGCAACGCTGCAGCCGAATGATTCTTTCGTGCCCCACTCCTTACTGACATGGTCCTCGATCACCTGGTTCGGGGACACCGCCCTGCTGTTGCCGGCTGCAGCCGCGTTCGGCGTCGTGTTGTTGCTGCAGCGCAGTTCGCACGGCCTGGCGGTGCGATGGGCGATCGCCTACGGCAGCGCCGGTTTGCTGGTACTGGCCACCAAAATCGCATTCATGGGCTGGGGGCTCGGCATTGCCTCGATCGACTTCACCGGATTGAGCGGCCATTCGGCACTGGCCGCCGCGTTCTGGCCAGCGGCTGGATGGATGGCCACGCAATGCAACCGCAAAACGGCACGCTACATCGGCATCTTCATCGGGGTCGCGCTGAGTGGAGCCATCGGAATTTCACGCCACGAGCTAGGCGCGCATTCCGCATCCGAAATCGTGTCGGGATTGCTGGTCGGCATGGCGGCGAGCGGCTGGTTTGTCTCCCACGCGCTACACACCGAACTGCGACATCGTGGGGCAGCGATGGTCGCGCTTGTATTTATCGGCGCGCTGGTGATGACCCAGCACGGCCGGCCCGCGCCCACCACTGCGCTGATCGAGCGGACCGTGATGCGCCTGTTGGGCGTCGCCAAGCCGTTCACCCGGCACCAGCTGCACACACAGAGAGCCTGAACCCACGCGTATGACCGGCCACACCGCCTCCGGTCATACCTGTCGAGCATGGGCGCGTTCTCAATCGGTATCGCCT
>JAKONS010000314.1 GCA_022701845.1 Burkholderiaceae bacterium | reverse complement strand
CAGTCGGAGCCGTCGGCGAAGGCGCCGTGCACGATCACCACCGACGGCTTGGCCGCGGTTTGCGCGAAGGCGCCGGTGGAGGCCAGGGCGAGGGCGACGGAGGTCAGGGCGAAGGCGGAACGGAATTTCATGGATGGACTCCTGGGATGCGTGCGGCGACGCGGGAAACGAGGGGCGGGTCGGTCGGCGCCGAGGGGCGTTTTCCGATGGGGAGATTATTGTGTGGCGGGCTATTTAGTTGCGCACAATGTTTTCTATCGGGGCGTTTCTGCATTGGCCGCCGACGAGTCGCAGGACGGCGGCCGGCCCTGCCCGGCGTCCGAGAAGACACCATTGACAGTTATTTCCAGCAAAGTCTATAAAGTACAGACTACAAAATGACGATGGTGGGGACATGCTCAGATTCGCAGAAGACGTGGTGATCGTCACCGGAGGCGCACGGGGCATCGGCCTGGCCATCGCCCGCCGGTTCTTCGCCGAAGGTGCCCGGGTGGTCGTCGCCGATCGCGAGGCCGGTGCGCTGCAGGAAGCGATCGGCGGGCTCGGCGGCCCGGGCGCTGCCGAGCGCCTGCACGGCGCGCTGTGCGACGTGGCCGATCCGGCCGCCATCCGGCGGGTGGCGGCGCAGGCCGCCGAGCGCTTCGGACCGGTCTCGGTGCTGGTCAACAACGCCGGCATCTCGCCCAAGCACCAGGGCCTGAAGGCGCGCATCGCCGACATGGCCGAGGCCGAGTGGCGGCAGGTGCTCGACATCAACCTGACCGGCGCCTTCCTGTTCTCGCAGGCCTGCCTGCCGCAGATGCGCGAGCGCGGCTTCGGTCGCATCGTCAACATCGCCTCGCAGGCCGGCCGCACCCGCACCGACATCGCCGGCGCCCATTACGCGGCGTCGAAGGCCGGAATGATGGGCCTGACCCGGGTGCTGGCCACCGAGGGCGGACCCGACGGCATCACCGCCAACGCCATCGCGCCCGGCCGCATCGAGACGCCGATGGCCGCCGAGGCCGGCGCCGCGGTGAACGCCGCCTACCTGCAGCGCATTCCGGTCGGTCGCCTGGGCACGCCGGACGACATCGCCGCCGCCGCCGCCTTCCTGGCCAGCCGCGAAGCCGGCTTCATCAGCGGCGCCACGCTGGATGTGAACGGCGGCGTTTTCATGATCTGACCCCGGCGGTGGCGGGCCGTCGACGCCACCGGGCCGGAACCCGTATCCCGAGATCCCCGAGGGCCCGCAGAGGCCCCCACGGCCCGAGCGGCCCATCACCCAACGGAGACACACCATGAAGAAACTGCTGAGATTGCTGGTGACGGCGGCCTGCACCGCCGCCGCCGCGGGCCTGCCGCTGGTCGCGCACGCAACCTATCCGGAGCGCGAGATCAAGCTGGGCGTGGGCTACGGCGCCGGCGGCGTCGGCGACGTGTCGGCGCGGCTGCTGGCCAAGTCGATGGAAAAGGACCTGAAGCAGCCGATCGTGATCCTCAACCGCGCCGGCGCCCAGGCCACCATGAACCCCGCCGCGCTGGCCCGGCTGGAGCCCGACGGCTACAACGTGGGCGTACTTACCTTCGCGCCGATGGCGATCGTGCCGCACATGATCCCGGTCAGCTACACCGCCCGGGACTTCATCTTCGCCGGCGCTTTCGGCCGCTTCCAGTACGGCCTGGCGGTGCGCGCCGACTCGCCCTACAAGTCGGTGCGCGACCTGGTCGAGGCGGCCAAGCTCAAGCCGATCTTCTTCGGTGCGCCGGGCGCGCCCAACAACATCGCGCTGTTCGAGCTGGGCCGCAAGAGCGGCGCGCGCTTCGAGCAGGTGCTCTACAAGTCGGGCAGCGAGACGGTGCTGTCGCTGGTCGGCGGCCAGACCGAGGTGATCATCCAGACGCCGTCGGAAATCATGCCGCATGTGCAGTCGGGCAAGCTGCGGCTGCTGGCCTCGGTGAGCCCGGCGCGCTGGGCCGACCGGCCCGAGATGCCCACCGTCAAGGAGAGCGGCTACGACGTCGAGATCGAGTCGTGGATGGGCCTGGCGGTGCCCAAGGGCACGCCGCAGGCCATCGTCGACCGGCTGCAGCAGTCGATGTTCACCGCCATGCGCGACAAGGAGGTGCTCGACGGCTTCACCCGCATGGGCCTGGACGCCGTGACCATGACCGGCCCCGAATACGCCCGCATGATCGACGAGGGCTATGTCGCCATGGGCAAGGCGCTCAAGGAAGCTGGCCTGACCGGCAAGGCGCCATGAGCCCGCAGCAGGGCGGAGCGCTCGCCGGCATCCGGGTGCTGGACCTGAGCCGGGTGCTGGCCGGGCCGTGGGTCACGCAGATGCTGGCCGACTTCGGCGCCGACGTGATCAAGGTCGAGCGCGCCGGCGTGGGCGACGAGTCGCGCACCCAGGGCGCGCGGCCGGCGCAGCGGAAGGGGCACAACCAGGAGGACACCTCCGGCTTCAGCGCGGTCAACCGCGGCAAGCGCTCGATCGAACTCGACCTGGCCTCGGCCGACGGCCAGTCGGTGGCGCGGCGCCTGGCCGCCGAGAGCGACATCGTGGTGGAGAACTTCAAGACCGGCGACCTGCAGCGCTACGGCCTCGACTACGCCTCGCTGTCGCGCCTGAACCCGCGGCTGGTGTATTGCTCGATCACCGGCTTCGGCCAGACCGGGCCGTACCGCCAGCTTCCCGGCTACGACCTGATCTTCCAGGCCATGAGCGGGCTGATGAGCACCACCGGCGGCCCGCAGGACCTGCCGGGCGGCGGTCCGCAGCGGGTCGGCTACCCGATCTCCGACGCCACCGCCGGGCTGTACGCGGCAATCGGCATCCTGGCCGCGCTGCACCACCGCGACCGGCCCGGCGGCAGCGGCCAGCACATCGACTTGGCGCTGCTCGATGCGCAGATCGCCGCGATGACGCTGGTGCCGACCAACTACCTGATCAACGGTCAGCTGCCGCGGCGGGTGGGCATCGCCTCGCAGATGTCCTGCCCCTACCAGGCCTTCGACTGCGCCGACGGCCAGCTGGTGGTGGCGGTCAACAACGGCAAGCAGTTCGCCGCCATGTGCCGGGTGCTGGGCCACGAGGAACTGGCCGACGACCCGCTCTACGCCAGCACCGCGCTGCGGGTGGCGCACCGCGACACGCTGATACCGGTGCTGGCCGCGGCCATGGCGCCGTCGACCGTGGCCGATTGCCGCGCACGGCTGTCGGCCGCCGGGGTGCCCTGCGGCCCGCTCAACGACATGGCCCAGGTGTTCGAGGACGAGCAGGTGCGCCACCGCGGCATGCAGCAGCAGGTGGAGCATCCGGTCAAGGGCATCACCCCGGTGGTGGCCAACCCGCTGAAGTTCTCTGCCACGCCGGTGGCCTACCGGCGCGCACCGCCGCTGCTGGGCGAACACACCGCCGAGGTGCTGCGCGAGGTGCTCGGCCTGGAAGGCGACGCGCTGGCGGCGCTGCGCGCCTCCGGCGGCGTCGGCCG
>JAKONS010000287.1 GCA_022701845.1 Burkholderiaceae bacterium | reverse complement strand
TGGGCGGCGATGCCGATGCGCCCGCCTTCCAGGTTCGACAGCGCGATGGCCAGGCCGCGGCCGCGCTCGCCCAGCAATGCCGACTCGGGCACGCTGCAGCCGTCGAGCGCGATGGCGCAGGTGTCCGAGGCGCGGATGCCCATCTTGTGCTCCACCCGCTGCACCACGAAGCCCGGCGTGTCGGTGGGCACCAGGAAGGCCGAGATGCCCTTCTTGCCGGCGTCCGGGTCGGTTACCGCGAAGACGATGGCCAGGCTGGCGCGCTTGCCGTTGGTGACGAACTGCTTGGCGCCGTCGAGCACCCAGCGCCCGTCCTGCAGTACCGCGCGGGTGCGCAGGGCGTGCGCCTCGGAGCCGGCCTGGGGCTCGGTCAGGCAGAAGCAGGCGATGGCCTCGCCGGTCGCCAGCGGGCGCAGCCAGCGCGCCTTCTGCTCGTCGTTGCCGTAGCGCAGCACCGGGCCGCAGCCCACCGAGTTGTGCACGCTCATCAGCGCGCCCAGGGCGCCGTCGGCCACCGAGATTTCCTCCACCGCCAGCGCATAGGCGGTGTAGTCGGTGAAGGAGCCGCCGTCGGCCTCCGGCACCACCATGCCGAGCAGGCCGAGCTGGCCCATCTGCGCCACCACGGCTTCGTCGATCCAGCCGGCTTCGGCCCAGGCGGCGGCGTGCGGGGCGACCTCGCCGCGGGCGAAATCGCGCGCCATGTCGCGCACCATGCGCTGGTCTTCGGTGAGGAGTCGGTCGTGCATGGAGGGCGGTCGAAGAAAGCGCGTCAGTCGCGCGGGGTTTTGACGAAGAACGACTGCACCAGCGCGTCGTCCACCAGGTCGAGCCGGGGCGGGTTCCAGCGCGGCTGCTGGTCCTTGTCGACCAGCAATGCGCGCACGCCCTCGATCAGGTCGCCGCGCGGCAGCCAGGCCCGGTCGAGCGCGAGTTCGGTCTGCAGGCAGTCGGCCAGCGGCGCGCCGGAGCCGCGGCTGAGCAGCTCCCAGGTCACCGCCACCGCCAGCGGCGAGCGCTTGTCGATCAGCGCGAGGGTGTCCTGCGCCCAGACCTTGAAACGCGGCCGCTCCTCGGTGCGCAGCGACTGCACGATGGCCGCCGCGCCGGGCTGGCCGAAGTGCAGCGCGATGGCTTCGCTGAGCTCGGCCAGCGGCGCGTCGCCGATGTGTTCGGGCGCCGACCAGGCGGCCACCCGCTGCTTGGGCGGCCGGTGCCAGGCCACGGTGTTGAGGCGGCGCGCCAGCGCGGGAATGTCCTGCGCCTCGGCATGCGGCATGCAGACATCGGCCAGGCCGGTGAAGAGCGCGTCGGCAGCGCCGATCTGCACGCCCGTCATCCCGAGGTAGAAGCCGACGAAGCCGGGCAGGCGCGGCAGGAAGTAGCTGCCGCCGACATCGGGGAAATAGCCGATGCCGACCTCGGGCATCGCCATGCGGGTGCGGTCGGTGGCGATGCGCAGGGCGGCCGGCTGCGCGATGCCCATGCCGCCGCCCATGGTGTAGCCGTCCATCAGCGCGACGTAGGGCTTGGGGTATTCGGAGATGGTCAGGTCGAGGGCGTATTCCTCCTCGAAGAACTGCAGCCATTGGCCGTCGTCGGCGCGGTAGCTGTCGTAGAGGGCGCGGATGTCGCCGCCGGCGCAGAAGGCCTTGTCGCCGGCGCCGCGCACCAGCACGCAGCGCACCTGGCTGTCGTGCTCCCAGGCTTCGAGCTGGTCGCGCAGCAGGCGCACCATCTCCAGCGACAGGGCGTTGAGCGCCTTCGGGCGGTTGAGGGTGAGCACGCCGACATGCTCGACCACTTCGGCCAGCACCGCGGGCGCGGCAGGCGCGTCGGCAGGCAGCGGCACCGCGGGCGCCGCGGAGGTTTCGTTCTCGAGCCCCATGTCAGCGGTGGCGGAAGCCGGGTTTGCGTTTCTCGGCGAAGGCGTTCATGCCTTCCTTCTGGTCTTCGGTGGCGAAGGTGGAATGGAACAGCCGGCGCTCGAAGCGGATGCCTTCGGCCAGCGTGGTCTCGTAGGCGCGGCCGACCGCTTCCTTGGCCATCATCACCACCGGCTGCGACAGCTCGGCGATGCGCGCGGCCACCTTCAGGGCTTCCTCGACCAGCTCGGCGGCCGGCACCACCCGCGACACCAGGCCGCAGCGCTCGGCCTCGGCGGCGTCCATGGTGCGGCCGGTGAGCACCATTTCCATGGCCTTCGACTTGCCGATGAAACGCGTCAGCCGTTGCGTGCCGCCGGCGCCGGGGATGGTGCCGATGGTGATCTCGGGCTGGCCGAATTTCGCGGTGTCGGCGGCCAGGATGAAGTCGCACATCATGGCCAGCTCGCAGCCGCCGCCCAGGGCGTAGCCGGCCACCGCGGCGATGGTGGGCTTGCGGCAGGCGGCCAGGCGCTCCCAGTGGGTGGTGATGAAGTCGGACTGGTAGACGTCCATGTAGCCCCAGTCCTTCATCGCCTTGATGTCGGCGCCGGCGGCGAAGGCCTTCTCGCTGCCGGTGACGACGATGACCGCGACGCCGTCGTCGGCCTCCAGTACGTCGAGCGCGGCGGCGAGTTCTGCCGTGAGTTCGGGCGACAGCGCGTTGAGCGCCTTGGGCCGGTTGAGGGTGATCAGCGCGACGGCGTCGCGGCGTTCTACGAGGATGTGGGTATAGGACATGGGCGGCATAGGGTTCGCACCATCCTATGCGGTCGGGTGGACCGCGACAACAGGGAAAGCGACCGGCGACGGCCGCCGCGCGGCCGCCCCTAGCGCGGGTGGCTGAGGGCGTTGCCCAGCAGGCGCGAGGTGATGTCGACGATCTGGATCATGCGGTCGTAGGCCATGCGGGTCGGGCCGATCACGCCCAGGGTGCCGACCACCTGGCCGTTGACCTCGTAGGGCGCGCTGACCACCGACAGCTCCTCGATCGGCACCACCCTGCTCTCGCCGCCGATGTAGATGCGCACGCCCGCGGCCTGGCTGGAATTCTCGAGCAGGCGCATCAGCTGGGTCTTCTGCTCGAACAGGTCGAAGGCGCGGCGCAGCTGGCCCATGTCGCTGGAGAAGTCGCTCACCGCCAGCAGGTTGCGCTCGCCGGAGATCACCACCTCGTCGGCCTGGTCGAGCGCGTCGGAGCTGGCATTGACCGCCGCCTGCATCAGCGTGGCGATCTCGGCCTGCAGCGCCTGCACTTCCGACTTGATGCGCTCGCGCACCTGCTCCATCGCCAGGCCGGCGTAGTTCTGGTTGAGGAAATTGGCGGCCTCGACGAGGCGCGGCTGGGCGATGTCGGATTCGGTGAAGATGACCCGGTTCTGCACATCGCCGTCGGGCGACACGATGATGACCAGGATGCGTTTCTCGGACAGCCGCAGGAACTCGATATGGCGGAACACCGAGCTGCGCCGCGGCGCCATCACCACGCCCACGAACTGCGACAGGTTCGACAGCACCTGGGCGGCGTTGGCGATCACCTTCTGCGGCTGGTCGGCGACGATTGCCGGCTGCTCGGCCAGGGCCGGGCTCTTCACGGTGAGCATGGTGTCGACGAAGAGGCGGTAGCCGCGGGCGGTGGGGATGCGGCCGGCCGAGGTGTGGGGGCTGGCGATGAGGCCGAGCTCTTCGAGATCGGCCATCACGTTGCGCACCGTGGCGGGCGACAGTTCGATGCCGGTGGCACGGGAAAGTGTGCGCGAGCCAACCGGCTGCCCGTCGGCGATGTACCGTTCCACCAGGGCTTTGAGCAGCAGCTTGGCACGGTCGTCGAGCATGGGCCGATTCTATCGGTCAGGCGTGGTGTAATTTCCCGATGAATACCCGTTTTCGCCACGTGGCCCTGGTCGGCAAATACTACGCGCCCGTGGCCGGTGCCGAAGCCGATACGGTCCGCGCCACCATGGCCGCCATCGCCGCCTTCCTGGAGCGCCAGGGCTGTCGGGTCTCGATGGAAGCCGTCACCGCCGCCGGCAGCGGGCTCGACTATCCGGCCCTCGACGCCGCCGGTATCGGCCGCGAATGCGACCTGGCGCTGGTGGTCGGCGGCGACGGCACCATGCTGGGCATCGGCCGCGAGCTGGCCCGCTACGGCACGCCGCTGATCGGCATCAACCAGGGCCGGCTCGGCTTCATCACCGACATCGCCCTCGACGGCTTCGCCGACGCGCTGGCGCCGATGCTGGCCGGCGAATACACCGAGGACCGCCGCAGCCTGATGCAGGCGCAGGTGATCCGCAACGGCCAGCCGGTGTTCGAGGCGCCCGCGATGAACGACGTGGTGG
>JAKONS010000279.1 GCA_022701845.1 Burkholderiaceae bacterium | reverse complement strand
GGATCGCGGGGTTCTGGTCATCGTTCAGGGCTCGGAATCGGTCGGCGAGCGAGCCGCGGCGCGGCTTCGCGGGCATCCGCCGGATGCGGAGGGCGCGATCTTACGGTCGGTGCAAACCCCAGCACCGATGACTGGCCCATGTCTTGCATAACGTGTTTTATGTCGATAGACTTTATTGCATTTCACTAATACAGGTTGGCAATGACGGCTTTGGAAACGATCGAGATGCCCGAGGTGGGTGCGACCACGCTGCGCGAACTGATGGACCGGCGCGCCGCCGCCGACCCGCACCACATCTACTGCCGTTTCGGCGATACCGACTACAGCTTCGGCCGCATCGACGAATCGACCAACCGGCTGGCCAACGGCCTGCTGGCGCTGGGCCTCCAACCCGGCGACCGGGTGATGCTGATGCTGCCGGGCCACCCGGACCACATCGTCTCGATCTTCGCGCTGGCCAAAGTGGGCCTGGTGCGGGTGCCGGTGAACATCCACCTGATCGGCCCGGCGCTGCAGTTCGCGGTCGACAGCGCCGACCCGCAGGCGCTGATCGTCGACGAGGCCTATCTCGACACCATCGCGCCCTGCCTGGAAGGGCGTTCGGTGCAGGTGATCGTGCGCTCCGCCGCCGACGCGGCGGGCAGCTTCGCCGCACTGATGCGCCACCCCGATGCCAGCCCGCCCCCGGTGGCACCGCAGGCCGACGACATCATCGCCATCACCCCCAGCTCCGGCACCACCGGCGCGCCCAAAGGCGTGCTGAAGTCCGACCGCACCCTGCGCGCCGGCCCGATGGCGATCCTGAAACTGACCGAGGCCCGGCCCGGCGACACCTTCCTGTTCTGGGAGGCGGTGCACCACGGCGCCGGCGTGGCGGTGGCGATCGCGGCGGTGCTGGAGAAGATCACCCTGGCGATGGTCGACAAGTTCAGCGCCTCGCGCTTTTGGAAGCAGGCCACCGAGAGCGGCGTCACCCACATCCACTACCTGGGCGGCGTGCTGCCGATCCTGATGAAGCAGCCGGAGTCTGCCGGCGACCGCGCCCACGGCGTGCGTATGGCCTGGGGCGGTGGCTGCCCGCAGGAGGTGTGGGCGCCCTTCGCCGAGCGCTTCGGGGTGACGATGCGCGAGGGCTACGGCCTGTCGGAGCTGATCACCTTCGTCTGCGAAAACATCGGCGGGCCGCCCGGCTCGATGGGCAAGCCGCTGTCGTACTACGACATCCGGCTGATCGACGACCAGGGCGCCGAGGTGCCGGCCGGCACGCCGGGCGAGGTCACCATCCGCGCCCTGCACCCGGGCCTGGGCTTCCTCGGCTATTTCCGCAACGAGGAAGCCAGCCGCGGCGCCTGGCGCGGCGCGTATTTCTGCACCGGCGACCTGGCCCGGCGCGATGCCGACGGCTGGCTGTTCTACGCCGGCCGCAAGAAGGATTCGCTGCGCCGCCGCGGTGTGAACATTTCCGCCTGGGAGGTGGAGCGGGTGATCGCCGAGCACCCGGCCGTCGAGGAATGCGCGCTGATCGGCGTGCCGGCCGACATCGGCGACGACGAACTCAAGCTGTTCGTGCGGCGGGCCGGCGGCGCCTCGCTCACCGAGCAAGCGCTGATCGACTGGTCGCGCAGCCGGCTGCCGTCATTCCAGCTGCCGCGTTTCGTCGCATTCGTCGACGACTTCCCGCGCACTCCCACCCAGCGCATCCGCAAGCTCGACCTGCCCCGCGGCACCGCAGGCGTGTGGGATCTCGAGCAGCAGTGAGCGCCCGGGCCGATTGCCTTTTTCCGTTCTATCCATCCACCCCTGACCGAGATTCCGACATGAAACCCATCGCCCGCCGCCTGCTCGTCGCCACCGCGGCCGCCCTGGTCGCCAGCGCCGGCACGAGCGCCTTCGCGCAAGCGCCCCTGAGCAGCCGCCCGGTCACCCTGATCGTCGCGTTCCCGGCCGGCGGCGCGGTCGACGCCATGGCCCGCCTCATCGCCAGCAAGCTGGGCGGCCCGCTCGGCACCACCGTCATCGTCGACAACAAGCCGGGCTTCTCCGGCAACATCGGCGCACAGTACGTCGCGAAGGCGCCCGCCGACGGCACCACGCTGCTGATGGCGCCGGTCACCAGCTATGCGGTGACCGAGGCGATGATGGGCAAGACCACCGGCTTCTCATTGGAGAACGATTTCGTGCCGGTGAACGTGGTGGGCGAGGTGCCGCTGGTGCTGTCGGTGAACCCGGCGCTGAAGATCAGGACGCTGGCCGAGTTCACCGCGCTGGCCAAGTCCAAGCCGGGTGCGGTCACCTTCGCCTCGTCCGGCAACGGTTCCACCGAGCATGTGGTGGCCGAGATGTTCATGAAGCGCGCCGGCGTGAGCATGCTGCACGTGCCCTACAAGGGCGGCAGCCAGGCCATGGTCGACCTGGTCGGCGGCCAGGTGCAGTCGATGTTCGCCACCACCCCGAACGTGATCCAGAACGTGGCTGCGGGCAAGCTCACCGCTGTCGCCATCAGCACGCCGCAGCGCAACGCCTCGCTGCCGAACGTGCCCACCATGGCCGAATCCGGCCTGCCGGGCTTCGGCGTGGCCTCGGTCTACGTGATCATGGCGCCGGCCGCCACGCCGAAGGACGTGGTGCAGCGGCTCAACACCGAGATCACCAAGGCGATGCAGGACCCGGACACGAAACAGAAGGTCGGCATGCTCGGCATCACCGCCACCAGCTCCGGCGTGAACGATGCGCGCGACCAGACCCGGGCGCTGATCGGGCAGTGGAAGGAAGTGGTCCGCACCAGCGACATCAAGGCCGAGTGATGGAGCCGGTGCAAGCGCCATCGCCATCGCCATCGCCGTCGCCGTCGCCGTCGCCGTCGCTGGAGTCGTCCCCGCCGGTGCTGGTGCGCATCGACGGCGCGGTCGCCACCGTCACCCTGAACCGGCCCCGCCGCAAGAACGCGCTGCATGCCGGCACCTGGAGCCTGCTGCTGGATACCTTCCGCGCGCTGCAGGCCGACCCGGCGGTGCGGGCGGTGGTGCTGACCGGCGCCGAGGGCAATTTTTCCTCGGGCGACGACATCGTCGAATACGCCAAGGTCCGCGACCTGCCGGGCGAGGCGGCTGCCTACGGCGAGCGCATCGCCCAGGTATACGCGGCGATCAAGTCGGCCGGCTTCCCGGTGATCGCGGCGATCGACGGCGTGTGCGTGGGCGCCGGCTGCAGCGTGGCGATGGCCTGCGATTTCCGCATCGCCTCGCCGACCGCGCGCGTCGGCATTCCGGCGGTGAAGCTGGGCATCCTGTATTCGGCCGCGTTATGCCGGCGCCTGGTGGGGCTGGTCGGGCTGTCGCATGCGCGGCGCTGGCTGATGGAGGGCGAACTGCAGTCCGGCGCGCAGGCGCTGGCCGACGGCTTCGTCGACGCGGTGGCCGACGATGCCCTGGCCGCGGCGCTGGCGCGTGCGCAGAAACTGGCGGCCGCCGCGCCGCTGGCGATCGCCGGCACCAAGCTGATCCTCGACAGCATCCACGACGACCGGGTGGAGGAGCGCATGGCGGACATCGCCGCCGCTTTCGCGCGGGCCGGCGACAGCGAGGATGCGCGGGAGGCGGCGGCGGCCTTTCGCGACAAGCGACCCGCGGTTTTCCGCGGCCGGTAGGCCGGTGGGGCGCGGCGCCGCAGCCGCCCCTCAGCGCACCTCGGCGGCAGGCGCGGCCGCCCGGTCCAGGCTCGCCAGCAGCACCTCGATCGGATGGCGCAGGGTGCGCTGGCGCAGCCGCTTGCTCTGGCTGCGGCACGAATAGCCGGTGGCCAGCAGTTCCGGCTGTGCCGCCTCGGTCGACGCGGCGGGCGCGTCCGCCGCATCCAGGATGCGGCCCCACGACATGTCGAAGATGGTTTCCGAGGTGGCGCGGTTGCGGGTCTCGTGGCCGTAGGTGCCCGACATGCCGCAGCAGCCCGCCGCCTGCATGGTGAGGTGCAGCCCGGCCTGGGCGAACACCTGCTGCCACTGCGCGGTGCTGGCCGGCGCGTTGGTCTTCTCGGTGCAGTGGGCCATGAGGCGGTAGGCGCGGTGCGGCCGGGTGTCCGGGCCGTCGGTGGAGGTGGCGGCGGGCAGGGCCTCGGCCAGCCATTCCTGCGGCAGCAGCACCTGCGGGCAGTCCTCGGCGCCGGCCACCTTCTTGTATTCCTGGCGGTAGACCAGCGTCATCGCCGGATCCAGCCCGACCAGCGGAATCCCGTAGCCGGCCAGCGCCGCCAGCTGCGCCGCGTTGCGGCCGGCGGCGCGGTCGAAGGCCTGCAGGAAGCCCTGCACCTGCAGCGGCTTGCCGTTGGGCCGGAACGGCGCCAGCAGCACCCGGAAACCCAGGCGCGCGGCCAGCTCGACGAAGGCGGCCGCCAGCGGCGTCTCGAAGTAGCGGGTGAAGGCGTCCTGCACCAGCACCACGGTGCGCAGCCGTTCGGCCTCGCTCAACGCGGCCAAGCGCTCGGCGGTGGCCGGCTGCACCCCGTGGCGGCGCAGCGTGGCGCCGAAATCGAAGCGGCTCAGCAGCGGGCTGTCGACCATGCCGGCATGGCGCGCCAGCAGGTCGACCACCGCCGGATGCGACATCACCCGGTTGTAGAGCCCCGGCGCCCGTGCCAACCAGGGCACGGTGAACTCCAGCGAGCCGATCAGGTAATCCTTGGCCGGGCGCAGATAGCGCTGGTGGTACAGCTGCAAAAAGCGCGCGCGGAAGTCGGGCACGCTCACCTTCACCGGGCACTGGCCGGCGCAGGATTTGCAGGCCAGGCAGCCGGCCATCGCGTCGTGCACCTGGTGCGAGAAGTCTTCCTCGCCGCGCGCCCGGGCCCGGCTGGCGCGGATGCGCGCCGGCAGGCCGGTCAGGAAGGAGAGGGCGGTGGAGGGCGCGCGCTGCGCCTCCAGCACGTCGATGCCGGCGGCGCCCTGCAGCCGCAGCCATTCGCGGATCAGCGCCGCGCGGCCCTTGGGCGAGTGGATCCGGTCGCGGGTGGCCTTCCACGACGGGCACATCGCGTCGTCGGGGTCGAAGTTGTAGCAGGCGCCGTTGCCGTTGCAGTGCATCGCCGCGCCGTAGCTCTGCCACACCCGCTCGTCGATGGTGCGGTCGGCGGTGCCGCGGATCGGCACCTCGTCGATCTTCAGCAGCGCCGCGTCGGTGCCGAGCGGCGTGGCGATCTTGCCGGGGTTCAGCTGGTTGAACGGATCGAACGCGCCCTTGATCGCCTGCAGCGACGGGTACAGCGCGCCGAAGAACGCCGGCGAATATTCCGAGCGCACGCCCTTGCCGTGCTCGCCCCACAGCAGCCCGCCGTACTTGCGGGTGAGGGCCGCCACCGCGTCGGAGATCGGCCGCACCAGCGCGGCCTGCGCCGGGTCCTTCATGTCGAGCATCGGCCGCACATGCAGCACGCCGGCATCCACATGGCCGAACATGCCGTAGGTCAGGCCGTGGCTGTCGAGCAGGGCGCGGAACTCGGCGATGAAATCCGCCAGTTTTTCCGGTGGCACCGCGGTGTCTTCCACGAAGGGCTGCGGCCGCGCCTCGCCGTCGACGTTGCCCAGCAGGCCGACCGAGCGCTTGCGCATGGTGTAGACCTTTTCCACCGCCGCATGGCCCACCGCCAGGGTGTGGCCCAGGCGCTCCACGCTGCGGTCCTGCTGCAGGTGGGCGGTGAAGGCGGCCACCCGGGCGCTCACCTCCAGCTCGTCGTCGCCGCTGAATTCCACCAGGTTGATGCCACGGGCGGGGTGGGTGTCCTCTTCCTGCGGGAAATAGGCGGCGACGCTGTTCCAGACGATGTCCTGCATCGCCAGCAGCAGCACCCGCGAATCGACCGTCTCGATCGAGATCGGCCGCTGCGCCATCAGCGCCTGCGCGTCGCGCAATGCGTCCATGAAGCCGGCGTAGCGCACGTTCACCAGCACCGACACCTTGGGCAGCGGCAGCACGTTCAGGGTGGCCTCGACCAGGAAACCCAGCGAGCCCTCGGAGCCGCACAGCACGCTGTTGAGGTTGAAGCGCCCGTCGGCCTCGCGCAGATGCGCCAGGTCGTAGCCTGTGAGGCAGCGGTTGAGCGGCGGGAACACCTCGGCGATGAGGGCGGCCTGCTCGCGGGCGATGGCCTCGGCGCTGCGGTAGGCGTCACCCACCGGGCCGGGGCGGGCGCACAGGGCGCGCAGTTCTTCGTCGCTGACCGGCGCGGTCTGCAGGCGCTCGCCGCCCAGCAGCACCGTGTCGAGCGCCAGCACGTGATCGCGGGTCTTGCCGTAGGTGCAGCTGCCCTGGCCGCTGGCGTCGGTGCTGACCATGCCGCCGATGGTGGCGCGGTTGGAGGTGGAGAGCTCCGGCGCGAAGAACAGGCCGTGGGGCCGCAGCGCGGCGTTGAGCTGGTCCTTCACCACGCCGGCCTGCACCCGCACCCGGCGGGTCGTGGTGTCGATGTCGAGGATGCGGTTCATGTGGCGCGACACGTCGACCACGATGCCGTCGGTGAGCGACTGCCCGTTGGTGCCGGTGCCGCCGCCGCGCGGCGCCACCACCACCTGGCGCCAGGCCTCCTGGCCGACCAGCCGCGCCAGGCACTGCACGTCGTCGGCATCGCGCGGATAGGCCACCGCCTGCGGCATGCGCTGGTAGACCGAGTTGTCGGTGCCGGCCACCAGTCGCTCGCCGTGGCGGGTGGCGATCTCGCCGCG
>JAKONS010000250.1 GCA_022701845.1 Burkholderiaceae bacterium | reverse complement strand
GGTGGTCCATTCCTTCGACAGGCCGACCTTCTCGGCGACGCTGGCCCAGGTGATGTCCTTGAGCACCTTGGCGGTGATGATTTTTTCGGTGACGTCGTTGCGGCTCATGCTGGTGTTTCCGTTGAAGCGGGTGGTGGTGGTGGGTGGGTGACGGGTGGGCAGGCGGATGCGTCAGTGCGCGCGGCCGACCAGGAAATCGACGATGTCGTTGCGCAGCGGGTAGTAGCCGTCGAGGTGGTGCAGCCCGGCGCGGGTGCGCTCCCGGGGCAGCGGGTTCACCACCACCTCGGCCACGCCGCCGGGCCGGAAGCCCGCGGGCGTGTCGCCGCCGTTGCGCATCAGCAGGATGCGGTCGGCCAGCAGGATGGCTTCGTCCACGTCGTGGGTGATCATGAAAACCGTCTGCCGCGTCTGCCGCACGATGGCGATCAGCTCGTCCTGGATGGTGCCGCGGGTGAGCGCGTCGAGGGCGCCGAAGGGCTCGTCGAGCAGCAGCATCTTGGGCTGGATGGCGAAGGCCCGGGCGATGCCGACCCGCTGCTTCATGCCGCCCGAGAGCTGCGACGGCTTCTTGTCGATGGCCGATGCCAGGCCGACCAGCGCCACGTATTTCTCGACCTGCGCATTCACCTGCGCCCGGCTCCATTCCGGCCAGCGCGACTCCACCGCGAAGGCGATGTTGCGGCGCACGGTGAGCCAGGGCATCAGCGCATGGCCCTGGAACACCACGCCGCGCTCCAGCCCGGGGCCGGAGACCTCGCGGCCGTCCATGATGATGTGGCCGCCGCTGGCGGTGTCCAGCCCGGCGAGCGCGTTCAGGATGGTGGTCTTGCCGCAGCCCGAGTGGCCGATGATGCAGACGAATTCGCCCCGCTCCAGGGTGAACGACACGTCGGCGAACACCGGCCGGCCGGGCACATAGGACTTCGACAGGCCCTCGATCGACAGCAGGGTGTCATTCGACATAGGTCACCTTCTTCTGCACCGCGGCGAAGCTCAGGTCGAGCGCCATGCCCACCACGCCGATCACCAGAATGGCGAAGATCACGTTGGTGAGCGACAGGTTGTTCCACTCGTTCCACAGGAAGTAGCCGATGCCGGTGCCGCCGACCAGCATCTCGGCGGCCACGATCACCAGCCAGGCGATGCCCATGCTGATGCGCATGCCGGTGAGGATGGTGGGCGCGGCGGCCGGCAGGATCACCCGGAACGCCTTGCGCAGCGGCCGCACCTGCAGCGTGGCGGCCACGTTCAGCCATTCGCGCTTGACCGAGGCCACGCCGAAGGCGGTGTTCAGCAGCATCGGCCAGATCGAGCAGATGAAGATCACGAAGATGCCGCTGGCCGACGAATCCTTGATGGTGTAGAGCGCCAGCGGCATCCAGGCCAGTGGCGAGATGGGTTTGAGCACCTGGATGAAGGGATCCAGCGCCTTGTGGAACAGCGGCGACATGCCGATCAGGAAACCCAGCGGCAGCGCCACCGCGCAGGCCAGCAGGAAGCCGCTGGCCACCCGCAGCAGCGACCAGCCGAGCTGGATCGCGATGCCCTTGTCGTTCGGGCCGTTGTCGTAGAACGGGTCGGCCAGCTGGCTGGCGATGGTGGACGCCATCTGCGCCGGCGTCGGGAAGCCCGCGCCCTTCTGCGCGGCACCGGCGGTCGGGTCCTTGCCGAGCATCCTGGCGTACTCGATCTGCTCGGGCGTCATGCCGGCGGCCGAGGCGGCCGGGGCCGCCCCCATGGTGGCGATGTGCCACACGCCGACCAGCAGCAAAAAGACCGCCAGCGACAGCAGCGCCGCCTTCAGGTTGGTGTTCTTCACGCGGCGGCCTTCAGCTGGCGATCTTCGAGACGGCGAAGCTGCGCGCATAGGCGTCGGGCTTGGTCGGGTCGAACACCTTGCCCATGATGGTGAACTTCGGGTAGGCGCCCTCCGGCGGCTTCTGGCCGAGCTCGGCCATGCGCTTCTTGGCGTCGGTCAGCAGGAACACCTTCTCGGCGATCTGCTTGTAGTCGACCTCGCCCTTCACATAGCCCCAGCGCTTCATCTGGGTCAGCATCCAGACGGCCATCGACTGCCACGGGATCGGGTCGAAATCGGCCCGGTCGGGCACCGTCCTGATGTTGCCCAGGCCGTCGGCGAAGCGGCCGGTGAGCACCTGGTTGAGCACTACCTCGGGCTGGTTGAGGTACTGCGCCGGTGCGATCACCTTGGCGATGAGTTCGCGGTTCTTCGGGTCGCGCGCCATGGCCGAGGCGGTCAGCACCGAGCGCACCAGGGCGGCGAAGGTGTTGGGGTTCTGCTCGATGAAGGCGGCGCTGGTGCCGAAGGCGCAGCAGGGGTGGCCGGCCCAGATGTCCTTGGTGAGGATGTGCAGGAAGCCCACCTCCTCGTACACCGCGCGCTGGTTGAACGGGTCCGGGCCGAGGTAGCCGTCGATGTTGCCGGCACGCAGGTTGGCCACCATCTCGGCCGGCGGCACGACGCGGATCTGGATATCGGTGTCGGGGTTCAGACCGTGCTCCGCCACGTAATAGCGCAGCAGGAAGTTGTGCATGCTGAACTCGAACGGCACCGCGAACTTGAAGCCCTTCCAGTTCTTCGGATCGCGGTTGTCCTTGTGTTTGTTGGCCAGGGTGATGGCCTGGCCGTTGGTGTTCTGGATGGTGGCGACCTCCATCGGCACCGCGGCCGAGCCGATGCCCATCGAGATGGCCAGCGGCATCGGCGACAGGAAATGCGTGGCGTCGTATTCCTTGTTGAGCATCTTGTCGCGGATCAGCGCCCAGCCGGCCGTCTTCACCACGTCGACCTGCAGGCCCTGCTGCTGGTAGAAGCCCAGGGGGTGGGCCATGATCAGCGGCGTGGCGCAGGTGATCGGGATGAAGCCGATCTTCAGGTTCTTCTTCTCCAGCGGAGCCTTGTCCTGCGCCATCGCCTGCAGCGCGCCCAGCGGCAGCACCGAGGCGATCGCCGCCCGGGCGGTGCCGGCACCCACGGCCTGCAGGAAGCGGCGGCGCACGCCCTCCTGCGGGAACAGCGCCTTCACCAGGCTGGCCTCGATCTTGTCGTGCGACAGGGCTTCGGCCGATGCGTGTTCGCCGGGCGCGTGGTCGCCGCCGCAGGCGCAGCGCAGCATCAGCGGGCGGTCGGCGTCGTAGGCACCGGGAAGGGTCGGAATCTGGGACATGGTCGGCTCCGAAAAAGGGATGCCGTACCCATCGCAACCCGCAGGCCAGGCGCGTGCCCGGGCGCGGTTTTTCAG
Source organism: Burkholderiaceae bacterium (assembly GCA_022701845.1). The sequence goes on along the minus strand of JAKONS010000250.1, from coordinate 2,812 downwards.
CGTTTCGCGGTGCCGATGTCGAGGCGCTGTAGGGCTGCCACTACAAGACGACGTCGCGGCCGTGCCTTTCGGCATAGAGCGCCAGCTCGACATCGTTCTTGGTGCCGGTTTTCTCCAGGATGCGGGCGCGGTAGGTGCTCACCGTGTTGGACGCCAGGCCGAGCTGCGCACCAATCTCGCCCACGGTGCGCCCGGTGGCGAGCAGCCGGAACACCTGGTGCTCGCGATGCGACAGCGCTTCGCGCGCCGAGCCCCGGCCAACCGCGGTGGCGAGCGCCTCGGCCGTCGCCGGGGTGACGTAGATGCCGCCGGCCGCCGCCTTGCGCACCGCCGCCACCATGGCGTCGGGGTCGGCGCTCTTGTTGAGGTAGCCGGCCGCGCCCATGCGGATGCAGCGCACCGCGTACTGGTTCTCCGGATAGGTGGACAGCATCAGCACCGGCAGCGCCGGCCAGTCGCCGCGCAGCTGTTGCAGCACGTCGAGGCCGTCGCGCCCGGGCAGGGCGATGTCGAGCAGCACCAGGTCGAGGCCGGCGGTGCCGCCGCGGGCGGCCACCGCGTCGACGACCTCCGGGCCGGTGCAGGCGTCGGCCATCACATGGATCTCGGGCGTGCCGTTGGACGGGTCGCGCAGCATCTGCTTGATGCCCTCGCGGACGATGCGGTGGTCGTCGCCGATCAGGACGCGGATGGCGTGGGGCAGGGTCGTCATGCGGGGGCCGGGTTCGGGGAGGGGATCGGCGCGGCGAGGGGCGCGGTGGTCAGCGGCAGGCTCAGGCCGAAGGTGCAGCCGGCGCCGGGCCGGCTGGCGACCTCGATGGTGCCGCCGAAATGGCGGGCGCGCTCCCGCATGCCGCGCACCCCGTAGGCGGTGGGCGCGCTGAAGGCCTGCAGCGCGGCACCGACGCCGTCGTCGCTCACCTCCAGCCGCAGCAGGCCGCCTGCGGCGCGGATGCGCACCGCCACCCGGGCGGCGCGGGCATGGCGCGCCACGTTCGACAGCATCTCCTGGAAGATGCGGAACACCGCGGTGGCCGCCGGCCCCGACGGCTCGGGCGCGGCATCGGCCCGCAGCTCCCAGTCGAGCGCCAGTTCGGCGCTGCCGGCGAACTCGTGCGCCTGCCACTCCAGCGCCGCCCACAGGCCCTGGTGGTCGAGGATGCTGGGCCGCAGGTCGGTGATGATGCGGCCGACGTCGTCCACCGCGCGCTCGATCATCCCGCCCATGCCGCGGCATTTGCAGCGCATCGATTCGCGCATCCGCTGCGCCGCCTCGGGCGCGCGGTCGACCTGCTCGCCCAGGCGCTTGTCGAGCCAGGACACCTCCATCTTCAGCGCCACCAGCAGGCTGCCCAGCTCGTCGTGGATCTCGCGGGCGATGCGGGTGCGCTCCTCCTCGCGCACCGCATCGGTCCAGGCCGACAGCGCGCGCAGCTGCTCCAGCGCGGCGGTGAGCTCGGCGGTGCGCTCGGCCACCCGCTGCTCCAGGGCGTTGCGCGACTGGCGCAGCGCCTGGTCGGCGCGGCGGCGCTCGGTGATGTCGACGAAGGTGACCACCGCGCCGCGCACCTTGTTGCCGTCGAGGATCGGGTGGCTGGAATATTCCACCGGCAGCGCGCTGCCGTCGCGGCGCCAGAACACCTCGCTGTCGATGCGGCAGGGCTGGCCGCGCCGGAAGGCCCGGAAGATCGGGCAGGCGCTGTCGGGGTAGGCCGAGCCGTCCTGGTAGGAATGGTGGGTCAGCTCGTGCATGTTGCGGCCCAGCACCTCGGACGGCTCGTAGCCCAGCAGCTGCGCGCCGGCGCGGTTGATGAACACGCAGTGGCCGTCCAGGCCGATGCCGAAGATGCCCTCGCCGGCCGATTCCAGCAGCAGGCCGAGGCGCTCGGTCCAGGCAATGGCCGATTCGGCGTCGGCGGTGGGAGCGGTCGGGTGGTCGGGCATGGTCCGAAAGACGCAAGCAACCGGCATGCCGGCCGGCAGCGACAATGCCGGCGCGCGCCGCTCCGCCGGGCCGCCCACCCCCTGCCACCCTCTCCTTTTCACCCGCCCTTCCATGCGCGCTCCGCTTTCGCCTGCCGGCATCGCACCCTCCTTCGGCTACATCCCCGGCCTGGACGGCCTGCGCGCCTTCGCGGTGCTGGTGGTGCTGGTGGCGCATGTCGGTTTCGGGCGCTGGGTGCCGGGCGGCTTCGGGGTAACGCTGTTCTTCTTCGTCAGCGGCATGCTGATCACCCGGCTGCTGCTGGCCGAGCGGGCGGCCACCGGCGGCATCGCGGTCGGCCGCTTCTATGCGCGGCGGATGCTGCGGCTGTACCCGGCCCTGCTGGTGGCGGTGGTGCTGGGTGCGGCGACGATCGTGGCGGCCGGCGGCGCCGTGCCGTGGGGCAAGGCGGCGGCGGCGTTGTTCTACGTGGTGAACTACTACGGCATCCAGGTCGGCTGGAGCCAGGGCTTCCAGGGCTTCGATCCGATGGCGGTGCTGTGGTCGCTGGCGATCGAGGAGCAGTACTACATCGTCTTCCCGCTGGTAGCGCTGGCGCTGGCGGCACGGCCGGAGCGCTTCGCGGCCTGGGTGGCCGCCGGGCTGGTGGCGGTGCCGCTGTGGCGCTGCTGGCTGCTGGTGGCCGGCGCCTCCAGCGACCGCATCTACATGGGCACCGACACCCGCATCGACTCCATCCTGTACGGCTGCCTGCTGACCCTGCTGCTGGCCGGGCCCGCCGGCGCGCGCTGGCTGCGGCGGCTGACCCGGCCGGCGGTGGTGGCGGTGGCGGCGGTGGCGCTGCTGGCCACCTTCCTGGTGCGCGAC
>JAKONS010000228.1 GCA_022701845.1 Burkholderiaceae bacterium | reverse complement strand
AAAGCCGCCCCGATCGACTCGGGGCGGCTTTTTCATGCGCCCAACACACCTCGGCCCGGGGCCGAGGCCGCCATCACAAGGCCGCGTGCGCCTTGAACTGATCCACCGGCAGCCGCCCGGCTTCCAGTTCGGCCCGCACCACCTGGGCGCAGGTGGCCAGGTCGACGTTCTCCGACGAGGCCATTTGTTCGAGCGCGCGCCGGATGGCGGCCTCGTCCATGTCGGGGATGAGTTCGGTGATCGCCGAGATGCCGGACTCGATGTCGTCGGCCGGGCCTGCGCTGGATTCGTCTGCTGCTGCCATGGTTGCTCCAAATGAAAAACAGAGGATAGGCAGCGCCCGTGGCGGGGTGGCAAGCGAATGTGCGACGGGGTGCCGACGGCATGCGCGCAATGGCGGAGGCAGCGTTGCGCGTTTTAATGGCGCCCGCGGCCGCACGCAGCGGCGGCCGACCGCCCGACTACAAGGAGACGACATGGGACATTTCGAACGACGCGCATTTCTCGCCGCATCCGCGGCGGCGCTGGCCATTCCCGGCATGGCGCTGGCCGCCGCCTACCCCGAGCGCCCGATCCGGCTGATCGTGCCCTACCCGCCCGGCGGCGGCACCGACGCCTTCGCCCGCACCGTCGGCCCGCGCATGGCCGAGGCGCTGGGCCAGCCGGTCGTGATCGACAACCGGCCCGGCGCCTCCAGCACCATCGGCGCGACCGCGGTGGCGCATGCGCCGGCCGACGGCTACACGATGCTGCTGGGCGACATGGGCACCTTCTCGGTCAACCGCAGCATGTTCAGGAAGCTGGCCTACGACTCCTTCACCGACTTCGCGCCGGTCGGCCTGACCGCGCGGCTCGGGCTGCTGGTGGTGGTCGGCAGCGCGGTGCCGGCGCGCACGCTCGAAGAGTTCGTCGCCCTGGCGCGGGCCCAGCCGGGCGCGCTCAGCTACGGCACGCCCGGCACCGGCACGCCGCACCACCTGGCGATGGAGCTGCTGCTGCGGCGCGCCGGCGTCACCGCCACCCATGTGCCCTACAAGGGCGCCGGCCCGGCGATGCAGGACCTGCTCGGCGGCCAGATCCCGGTGCTGCTGACCGACCTGGCGACCGCCTCGCAGCATCTGCGCGGCGGCAAGCTGCGGGTGCTGGCGCAGTGCGGCGCGCGCCGGCTGCCGCAGATCGCCGAGGTGCCCACCGTGGCCGAAGCGGGCGGCCCGGCCCTGGCCGGCTACGACGTGGCGGCCTGGCAGGGCTTCGCGGTGCCGGCCGCCACGCCGCCGGCGGCCATCGCGGCGCTGAACGCGGCCTACCTGAAAGCCGCTGCCGAGCCGGCGGTGCGCCAGCGCATGGCCGACCTGGGCGGCGAGCTCACGCCGGGCACGCCGCAGGCGATGGACGAACAGGTGCGCCGGGAAGCCGCGCTGTGGCAGCGCATCGTGCGCGAAGCCAACATCACGATCGATTGAGCGGGCGCTCCACGCCTGCCGACCGCCGCCGGTGCGGCTACTGCCGGGCCTGGGCCTGGGCCTGCGCCTGGGCCAGCAGCCAGGTGCGAAAGCGGGCGACGCGGTCGGTATCGGCCAGCTCCTCGGGGCACACCAGGTAGTAGCCGCCGGGCCGCTCCAGCGCGAAGTCGTGCGCCAGCGCCAGCCGGCCCTCGGCCAGGTCGCGCTCCACATAACGCGCCTGCAGCAGCGCCACGCCCAGGCCCTGCAGGGCGCACTGGTAGAGGATGGCGACGTCCTCGAAATACATGTCCTGCGCCGACACCCGGCGGGTGGCGCCGGCGGCGGCCAGCCAGTCGTCCCACTGGGCGCGGCGGCGCGAATGCAGCATCGGCAGCGCCAGCACCGCTTCCAGCGCGGGGCGCGGGCCGAGCGCCTCCAGCAGGCGCGGCGTGGCCACCGGCACCAGCGCGTCGCCCACCACCAGATCGCTGCGCAGGCCGGCCCAGGGGCCCGGGCCGTAGACGATGCCCAGGTCGGCATGGTCGCGCTGGAAATCCACCGCCTCCACATGGGTGGTCAGCCGCACCTTGATGTCCGGATGCTCCGCATGGAAAGCCGCCAGCCGCGGGATCAGCCACTGGCCGAAGAACATGCCGTAGCCGCGCAGGTTGAGGATCTGGTGCGAGCCGGTGGTGAGCAGGTCCTGGGTGGCGTGGACCATGCTGGCGAAGGCCTGCGCCAGGCTCTCCGAATAGCGCTTGCCGGCGGGCGTCAGCAGCAGGCGCTGGCCCTTGCGTTCGAACAGCGCGAAACCCAGCCAGGCCTCCAGCGACTTGATCTGGTGGCTGACCGCGCTCTGGGTGATGTGCAGCTCGCCGGCGGCCAGGGTGAAGCTGAGATGGCGCGCCGCGGTCTCGAAGACCCGCAGCGCGTTGAGGGGTGGCAATTGCGACGGCATTATTAGATTCTCTCATCCACCCTTGAGAAAAACTCGCTGGCACCCCGCGCCCCCCGGTTCTAGCATCGCGGCCTGCATTCAAGCGCCGGCCGCGGCATGAGCCGGTGCCCCACGAGAGACAAATCATGAGCGAAGCTAATCTAAATTACGCCGCCGACTTCCCGTCGGTGCGCGAGCAGGTGTCGCCCGAGGAGTGGCGGACCCGGGTGGAACTGGCTGCGGTCTATCGGCTGATGGACACCTTCGGCATGACCGACCTGATCTACAACCACATCACCGCGCGCATCCCCGGCACCGAGCATCTGCTGATCAACCTGTACGGCCTGCTCTACAAGGAGATCACCGCGTCGAGCCTGGTGAAGATCGACCTGGCCGGCAACACCGTCTGGAAGCCCGACACCGACTACGGCATCAACAAGTCGGGCTATGTGATCCACAGCGCGATCCACGAGGCGCGGCCGGATGTGAGCTGCATCATCCACACCCATACCCGCGCCGGCATGGCGATCGCCTCGCAGAAGAACGGGCTGCTGCCGCTGACGCAGACCTCGATCCGTTTCGTGAACCACCTGGGCTACCACGACTACGAGGGCCCGGCGATCGACCTGGCCGAGCGCGAGCGGCTGGCGCACGACCTGGGCGCGCACGACGCGATGATCCTGCGCAACCACGGCCTGCTGACCTGCGGCGCCACCATCGCCCAGGCCTTCAACACCATGTACCAGCTGGAGATGTCGTGCCGCGGCCAGGTCGACGCCACCGCCGGCGGCGCCGAGCTCAGCCTGCCGACGCCCGAGGTGCTGGAGCGCACCGCCCACCTCTACCAGCCCGGCACCCGCCGCCCCTACGGCGTGCTGGAGTGGCATGCGCTGATGCGGCTGCTGAAGGTGCAGGGCCGGCAGGACGGTTTCCCGGCCTACGACTCCTGAGGACACACGGGCGCAGACCCGGTCCCCGATCCCGATCGACGCGCGCTGCCCCGGCGGCATCCGAGGAGACAAGCATGAACCGAAGCATCGACGCGCCGCCCGGCGCGCGCCCCACCCGCCGCGTCTTCGCCGGCGGCCTGGCCGCGGCCCTGTGCGCCGGCCCCGCCTGGGCGCAGCCGGCCGACGGCGGCTACCCCGCGCAGCCGGTACGCATCATGGTCGGCTACGGCCCCGGCGGCACCGGCGATCTGACCGTGCGGCTGGTGGCGCAGAAGCTGGGCGAGCGCCTGGGCCAGCCCTTCGTGGTCGACAACCGGCCCGGCGCCGGCGGCATCGTGGCCTCGCAGACCGCCCAGCATGCGGCGCCCGACGGCTACACCCTGAACTTCATCGCCGCCGGCAATTTCGCGATGACGCCGTCGCTCTTCAAGTCGCTGCCGTTCGACCCGCTGAAGGACTTCGACATGGTGTCGCTGATCGGCACCTTCGGCTTCGCGCTGGCGGTGGATGCCGCCGGCTCCGGGACCACCCGCGAGCTGATCGCCGCGATGAAGGCCCGGCCGGGCGCGATGACCGTCGGCGTGATCTCGGTCGGCAGCGCCCAGTACCTGGCAGCCCAGGTGTTCAAGTCGAAGGCGCAGGTGGATGCCGCGGTAGTGCCCTACAAGACCACCGCCGACGTGATCCGTGCGCTGCGGGCGCGCGAGGTTGACTGCGTGTTCGAGACCATCGCCGGCGTGTGGCCGCAGGCGCGCGCCGGCGCGGTGCGCATCCTGGGCGTGAGCGAGCCGCAGCGCTTCGCCGGCCTGCCCGAGGTGCCCACCATCGCGCAGGACCTGCCGGGCTTCGTCGTCGTCGGCTGGAACGGGCTGGCCGCCCCGGCCCGCACCCCGCCGGCGGTGCTGCGCAAGTTGAACGCCGAGATCGCCGCGGTGGTGGCGCTGCCCGAGATCCAGCAGAAATTCCTGGCCCTGGGCGTGACCGCCAGGCGCAACACGCCGGCCGAGATGGCCGCGCTGCTGAAGACCGACATCGCCTGGTGGCGCGACGTCATCGCCCAGGCCGGCATCGAGAAGCAGTGACGGCGCTCCCGCCGCGCCCGCGACAGCCACGACACCCACCACGACGACAAGAACAACCGAGACGCACCCGATGAAGATCTACATCCTCGACGCCTTCCACGAAGCCGGCATCGCCCTGGCCCGCCAGCATGCCGAGGTGGTCTGCTGGCCCGACCCGGCGGTGCGCGACTGGCCCGAGCAGGCCGACGGGGTGATGGTGCGCATGAGCCCGATCACCGCCTTCGACATCGGCCGCGCTCGCCAGGTCAAGGTGATCTGCAAGCAGGGCGTGGGCGTCGACACGATCGACCTGCAGGCCGCCGCCGCGCGCGGCATTCCGGTGCTGCGCACGCCCGGCATCAACAGCGAGGCGGTGGCCGAACTGGGCTTCGCGCTGGCGCTGTCGGTGACCCGCCGCACCGCCCGCTTCGACCGCATGCTGCGCGCCGGCGAGGAAGTGGTGCGGCCGCAGCACCTGGGCATCGAGATGCTCGGCAAGACGGTCGGCATCGTCGGCATGGGCAACATCGGCACCGTCACCGCGCGCAAGTGGGTCGGCGCGTTTTCGGCGCAGATCCTGGCCTACGACCCGCACGCCCCGGCCGACGCCTGGGCCGACATCCCGCACCGCCGGGTGCACAGCCTGGCCGAGATGCTGCCGCTGGTCGACCTGCTGACGCTGCACCTGCCGCTCACCCCCGAGAGCCGCAACCTGATCGACCGCGCCGCCATCGCCGCGATGAAGCCCGACGCGGTGCTGGTGAACGTGTCGCGCGGCGGCCTGGTCGACGAGGTGGCGCTGTACGAGGCGATGCGCGACGGCCACCTGTTCGGCGCCGGCCTCGACGTGTGGGAGCAGGAGCCGCCGCCGGCCGACCACCCGCTGCTCAGCCTTCCCAATGTGGTCGCCACGCCGCATGCCGCCGGCGGCACCCACGACACCCAGGTGCGCAGCTCGCTCACCGTGGCGCAGCAGGTGATCGACGTGCTGCACGGCAAGCCGCCCGCCAACCGCGCCAACTGAAAGCCATGAATAGATCTTCTGCGCGTCCCGATCTCGCGCCTGCTCGACCACGATTTCTTCACGACTTTCCAAGGGCCTGCCGATGAGCACCACCGATTTCCTGCGCAACACCGTGCGCGACAAGCTGGCCCGCAACGAGGTCGTCGCCTCGCTCACCGTGCGGCTCACCCGCGGCATCGAGATCGCCCGCATCGCGAAGACCGCCGGCTTCGACACGCTCTACATCGACATGGAGCACAACGCCTTCTCGATGGAGACCACCGGCCAGATCTGCATGGCCGCGCAGGCGATCGGCATCGCGCCCTTCGTGCGGGTGCCGGCCAACACGCCGGAGTGGATCTCGCGGGTGCTGGACGCCGGCGCGGTCGGCATCATCGCGCCGCATGTGCAGAGCGCCGACGAGGCGCGCGCCATCGTGGCGGCCGCCAAGTTCCCGCCGCTGGGCCAGCGCTCGGCCGCCGGCGCCCTGCCGCAGCTGGAATACCGGCCGATCCCCGCCAAGGACGCGTTTCCGGCCCTCAACGCCGCCACCATCGTGATGGTGCAGTTCGAGACCGCCGCCGCCCTGGAGCAGGCCGACGCGATCATGGCGGTGGAGGGGGTCGACATGGTGATGATCGGCACCAACGACCTGGTCGCCGACATGGGTCTCACCGGCCAGTACGACCACCCCGCGCTGCGCGAGGCCTACGAAACCACCATCGCCGCCTGCCGCCGCCACGGCAAGCATGCGGGCGTGGGTGGGCTGTCGTCGCGGCCCGACCTGGTGGCGGAATTCGTGCGCATGGGCGCGCGCTATGTCTCCACCGGCACCGACCTGGCCTTCCTGCTGGAGGCCTGCACCGCCCGGGCGCGGCAGGTGCGCGAGATCGTGCTGTGACCTCCCTCCTGGGCGTGTCGCACCGCCCGCCGGGCTTCGACCTGCCCGCCGGCGCCTGCGACTGCCACACCCATGTATTCGGCGATCCGGCGCTCTACCCCTACGCCGCCGGGCGCCAGTACACGCCCGGGCTCGCGACCGTCGACCACCTGGCCGAACACCAGTGCACGCTCGGCCTGCAGCGGGTGGTGGTGGTGCAGCCCAGCCCCTACGGCAGCGACAACCGCTGCACCGTCGACGCGCTGCGCATGCTGGGCGCCCACCGGGCGCGCGGCGTGGCGGTGATCGACGACGGCACCACCGACGACGAACTGGCCCTGATGCACACCGCCGGCATGCGCGGCGTGCGGGTGAACCTGGAAACCCACGGCATCGGCGACGCCGCCGAGGCGCGGCGCCAGCTGCTGCGGGCCAGCGACCGGGTGGCGCTGCTGGGCTGGCATCTGCAGCTCTACACCCGCCCCGCGGTGCTGGCCGCGCTGGCGCCGACCATCCGCGACCTGCCCAACGACGTGGTGCTGGACCACTTCGGCGGCATCCGCGCGGAAAGCGGCATCGACCAGCCGCAGCTCGACCCGCTGCGCGACCTGCTGGCCGGCGGCCGGCTGTGGATCAAGCTGTCGGCGCCGCAGCGCATCTCGGCCACGCCCGACGACGCGGCGACCGCCGCCCTGGCCCGCGCCCTCGTCGCCGCCCGCCCCGACCGGATGCTGTGGGGCAGCGACTGGCCGCACCCCGGCGCCCACCCCGGCCGGCCGCGCGACCCGGCAGTGGTCGAGCCGTTCCACCCGATCGACGACGGCCATGCGCTGGCCCGGCTGCGGCGCTGGACCGCCGGCGACGACGGCGCTTCCGATGCCGACACCGACACCGACGCCGCTGGGAATGCCCGGCTGCGGGCGATCCTGGTCGACAACCCGGCCCGCCTCTACGACTTCGCCTCCTGATCCGCAGACACCCCCACCGACAAGAAAGAGAGACAAGCCATGCACCCGATCCGTCCGCCCACCTCCACCCTCCTGCCCCGCCGCAGCGTGATCCACGGCTTCGGCGCGCTGGCCCTGTCGGGCCTGGCCGGCAACGCGCTGGCGCAGGCACCCGCCGCCTCGGGCAAGCCGATCCGCATCGTGGTGCCCTTCGCGCCCGGCGGCAGCAACGACATCGTCGGCCGGGCGGTGGCGCAGCAGCTCTCCACCCGCATGGCGCGCAACGTCTATGTCGACAACAAGCCCGGCGCCGGCGGCGCCATCGGCGCGGAAACCGTGGCCCGGGCCGAACCCGACGGCAACACCCTGCTGCTGATCTCGTCGACCTTCACCATGAACGCGTCGATCATGAAACTCAGCTACGACCCGGTGAAATCCTTCGCGCCGGTCGCCATGCTGGGCATCGGCCCCAGCGTGATCGCGGTGCCGTCCACCCTGCCGGTCAACACCATCGGCGAGTTCGTCGCGTATTCCAGGGCCAATCCGGGCAAGGTGAATTTCGGCTCGGCGGGCGTCGCCAGCTTCCAGCATTTCGCGGTCGAGCTGTTCAAGCTGCGCACCAAGGCCGACATCACCGTGGTGCACTACAAGGGCGGCGCCCCGGCGCTGGCCGACGTGGCCGCCGGCCATGTGCAGATGTCGCTCGGCAGCCTGATCCAGATGATTCCCTTCGTGCAGTCGGGCCGCATCAAGCTGCTGGCGGTGGCCGGCCCGAAGCGCTCGCCGCTGATCCCCGACGTGCCGACGCTGGCCGAATCCGGCATCGACGTGGACGCCAGCAACTGGTGGGCGCTGCTGGCCCCCGCCGGCACCCCGGCCGCCGTCACCGACCACCTGCGCCGCGAGACCAACGCGGTGCTGAGCGCGCCCGACATGACCAAGCGCCTGGCCGCCGAGGGCGCCAACGCCCTGCCGATGGAGCAGGCCGAATTCGGCAAGTTCTTCGCCGCGGAAACCGCCAAGTGGGCGGTGGTGGCGCGCGACACCGGCATCAAGGCCGAATGAACCGTCG
>JAKONS010000213.1 GCA_022701845.1 Burkholderiaceae bacterium | reverse complement strand
GCTTCGCCGGTGGCGCGGGTGCCGAGCCGGCCGCAGACGTCGGCGGTCGCCTCGCCGGCCTCGATGGCCGCGGCCACGCCCGCCTCGATGGCGCGCGCCGCCTCGGTGAAACGCGGCAGCCCCTTCTGCTGCCCGTACCAGCCGAACAGCTGGCCGGCCGACAGCACCAGCGAGAACGGATTGGCGATGTCGCGCCCGGCGATGTCGGGCGCCGAGCCGTGCGCCGCCTGGCCCATCGCCACGCCCACGCCGGCGTTGAGCGAGCCGCCCAGGCCGATGCTGCCGGAGAGCTCGGCGGTGAGATCCGACAGGATGTCGCCGAACATGTTGGTGGTGACGATGACGTCGAAGCGCTGCGGCGAGCGCACCACGTGGGCCATCATCGCGTCGACGATGAAGTCGTCCACGGTGACCTCCGGGAACTCGCGGCCCACCTGGCGGCAGACGTCGACGAACATGCCGTCGCCGATCTTCAGCACGCTGGCCTTGTGCACGATGCTGACGTGCTTGCGGCGGGTCATGGCCAGCTCGAAGGCCGAGCGGGCGATGCGTTCGCAGCAGTGGCGGGTGATGCGGCGCATCGAGATGGCGACGTCGGGCGTCACCAGGATCTCGCTGCCGCCGGACTCCATGTTGCGGTCGGCATAGAAGCCCTCGGTGTTCTCGCGCACCACCACCATGTCGAAGGCGCCGAAGCGCTGCGGCATGCCGACGAAGGTGCGCGCCGGGCGGATGTTGGCGTACAGGTCGAGGCCCTTGCGGAAATGCTTCGACGCGTTGATCTGGCCCGGGTATTCGTAGGCCGACATCGGGCCCAGCATCAGCGCGTCGGCGGCCTGCACCTGGGCCAGCAGCTCGGGCCGCACCGTGGTGCCGTAGCGCTCCATGCTGGCGTGGCCGGCGATGTCGTGCTCCAGCACGAGGCCCAGGTCGAAGCGGCGCGAGGCGGCTTCCATCACCTCGACGGTCACGGCCATGGTTTCCGGGCCGATGCCGTCACCCGGCAAAACTACGATCTTCATGCGATTCCTTCAGCGGTCGATTCGATGGAAAAAAGGGGGGAATGTCGGGGCCAGGGCCGGGGCCGGCTAGTCGGCGTGGATGCCGGTCTCACGGATCACCTGCGCATACAGGCCGACGTCGCGCCGCACCCGCTCGGCGAACTGCTCGGGCGTGTTGCGTGCCACCGCGCTGCCCTCGCCCTCGAAGCGCTTGCGCAGCGCCGGCTCCTCGACGATGGCGCCGGCCCGCTGGTTGAGCATGCGCACGATGGCGTCGGGCGTGCCGGCCGGCGCGAACAGCCCGCCCCACAGGCTGAACTGCAGCTTGGGGTGGCCGGCCTCGGCCATGGTGGGCACCTGCGGCAGCGCGGCGATGCGCTGCGGCCCGCACACCGCCAGCGCCTTCAGCTTGCCCGACTGCACCTGGGCGATCACCGCCGAGGCGCTCGGGAAGAACATCTGCACCTGCGCGCCCAGCAGGTCGGCCATGGCCTGGCCGGCGCCCTTGTACGGCACATGCACCAGCTTCGTACCGGTGGACAGCGCCAGCGAGGCGCCGGCGATATGCCCCGGCGTGGCGGTGCCCGACGAGGCATAGCTCAGCCCCTCGGGCGCGGCCTTGGCCGCCGCCAGCAGGCCGGCCAGGGTGTCGTAGGGCGCCGAGGCCGGCACCACCAGCACCAGCGGCGCATCGCCGATCAGCACGATCGGCTGGAAATCCTTCACCGGGTCGTAGCCCAACTGCTTGACGACCGAGGCGTTGACCGCCATCTCGCCGGTCTGGCCGAGCAGCAGGGTGTAGCCGTCGGGCTTGGCGCGCGCCACCAGCCGGGCGCCCAGGGCGCCGGTGGCGCCGGGGCGGTTGTCGACCAGGACCGGCTGCTGCAGCTGCGCGCCCAGGCGCTCGCCGACCAGCCGGGCGAACACGTCGCCCTGGCCGCCGGGGGCATAGGGCACGACGATGGTGATGGCGCGCTGCGGATACGGCGGGTCGGCGGCGAAGGCGCGCGGTGCGATGGCCAGGCCGGCGGCGGCGACCGACAGGCCCTGCAGGAGGTCTCGGCGATGGAATACGGTGCGATGCATGGTGCGGTCCTTCATTGCAGCTTCAGATCGGCGTTCTTCACCACCGCGCGCCAGCCGGCCAGCTCGGTGCCGAGGGTCTTGCGGAAATCCTCCGGGCTGCCGGAGATCGACTCGGCGCCCTCGCTCGACAGGCGCTCCTGCACCGGGCCGCGCGCCGCGGCCTCGTTGATGGCCTTGTTGAGCTGTGCCACCAGCGCCGGCGGCATCTTCGGCGGCGCCAGCACGCCCCACCAGGTGGTGATGTCGAAGTTCTTCACCCCCGCCTCGGCCATCGTCGGCACCTGCGGATAGAGCGGCGAGCGCTTGGCGCCGGTCACCGCCAGCAGCGTCACCCGGTCGTCCTTCACATACGGCAGGATGGTCGGCACGGTGGCGAAGAACAGCTGCACCCGGTCGGCCAGCAGGTCGAGCGTGGCCGGGCCGCTGCCCTTGTAGGGCACATGGGTCAGGTTCAGGCCGGTCTTCTGGCGGAACAGTTCGCCGGCCAGGTGGTTGATGCTGCCGGGGCCGGCCGAGCAGTAGTCCAGGCCCTGCGGCCGCGCCTTGGCGGCGCTGACGAGTTCAGCCACCGAATGCACGCCGAGCGGCTTGCTGGCCACCACCATCAGCGGGCCGCGGCCCAGCATCGCCAGCGGCGTGAAATCGCGGTCGACCGCATACGGCGCGGTGCCGCCCAGCACCGCGTTGGTGACGAAGGTGGAGGTGGCGAACAGCAGGGTGTAGCCGTCGGCCGGCGCCTTGGCCACCGCCTGCGCGCCGATCACGCCGCCGCCGCCGCCCCGGTTGTCGACGACCACCGACTGGCCGAGTTTTTCGCCGAGCGTCTTGGCCAGGTCGCGGGCGATGCTGTCGGTGCCGCCGCCGGCGGCGAAGGGCACGATCAGGGTGATCGGCCGGGTGGGAAACGCCTGGGCGCCGGCGGCCAGCGGCAGTGCCGCCAGCGCGGCGGCTGCGATCAGGGCGCGGCGGCCGCTGCGGGCGTGCGAGGCGTCGCGCCTCGATCGCTGCGGCATCGCCGAAAGTGGGTGGGGCATGTGAGTGAGGGGCATGTGACGTTGTCTCCGTTCGGTTTTTAGGGGCGTCGGCGGCGGATGCCTGCGACGCGTATTCGGTGGCTGCCGCGGCCGGCAGCGCTTGCGGCGTTGGCGGTGCCCGTGGG
>JAKONS010000211.1 GCA_022701845.1 Burkholderiaceae bacterium | reverse complement strand
CGAAGAGGGCCGCCAGCCGGTCGGTGACCGGCTGCGGCGTGCGCGCCGCCACCGTGGCCGCCACCCATACCGAGGCGCCGTAGCCCGGCAGGCCGGCCTCGGCGGTGGTGGGCACCGCGGGCAGGGCGGCGGCGCGGCGTTCGGCGGCCACCGCCAGCGCGCGCACCTTGCCGCCCTTGACCAGTTCCAGCGCGGCGGTGATGTCGGCGAAGGACAGGTCGACGGTGCCGGACGCCACCGCGGTGAGCGCGTCGGCCGCGCTGCGGAACGGCACCTGCCGGGTGTCGACCCCGGCCATGTCGTTGAACATCTCGGCCATCAGCTGGTAGCCGGCCGAGCCGGAGCCGTAGTTCAGCTTGCCGGGCTGCGCGCGGGCCGCCGCGGTCAGCTCGGCCAGGGTGGCGTAGGGCGAGGTGGCGGGCACCACCAGCACCGCCGGGGCGCGCATCATCATCGACAGCGGGGCGAAGTCGGTGGCCGGGTCGTAGGGCAGCTTCTTGAACAGGGCCACGTTCACCGCCAGCGTCGAATTGCTGCCGATGAACACGGTGTAGCCGTCGGCCGGCGCCGACAGCACCTGGCGCACCGCGATGAAGCCGTTGCCGCCGGGCTTGTTGTCGACGATCACCGGCTGGCCGGTCAGCTCCTGCAGCTTGCGGCCGAAATAGCGCGCCGAGGTGTCGGTGCCGCTGCCGGGGCCGAAGGGCACCACGAAACGGATCGGGCGCGCGGGGAAGTCGCCGGCCGCCGTGGGCTGCGGCTGCGGTGCCGGTGGCGGCGGCTGCGCGGCGACCGGTGCGGCCAGGGTGGCGCCGGCCAGGCCGGCGATGAGAAGGGTGCGGCGAAGGAATGCCATGGTTGTCGTCTCCTGTGCGTTGTCTCTGTCTTTTGTCTTTTGTCTCTGTCTCGGCCGCGGCCGCGGCAGTCAGGCCACCGCCAGCCCGCGCACGAAATCCACCGCCGGCAGGCCGCTGTCGATCAGGGCCTGCCCGACCACCGGATGCCAGTGCGCCTCCGACCCGTAGGCCATGCGGCCCTCGTGCAGGCGCCGGGTGAACAGTTGCAGGTCGTATTCGGCGGTGACGCCGATGGCGCCGTGCACCGCATGGGCGATGGCCGCCACCGGCACCACCGCCTCGCTGGTGCGGGCCTTGGCCATGGCCGCCTGCAGCAGGCCGGGCCGGCCGTCGCGGGTGCCGACGAAAGCCGCCTGCGCCGCCAGGCGCGAGGCCGCCACCTGCTCGGCCATCACCGCCAGCTGGTGCTGCACCGCCTGGAACTTGCCGATCGACTTGCCGAACTGGCTGCGTTCGTTGCCGTACTGCAGCGTCATCTCGAAGGCCCGGCCCATGCCGCCGGCCAGCAACGCCGCCTGCAGCGCCGCGCCCCAGGCGCGCAGCGCGTCGCCGGGGCGGGCGAAGCGCCGGGGCTCGCCGTGCAGGCGCAGCCCGGCGGACTGGCCGTGCGCCACGCCGCTCGGCAGGCGCTCGGCATCGGCGCAGTCGAACAGCAGCAGCGACTGCCCGTCGTCGGCCAGCACCTGCGCGGCGATGGCGCCGAACGGCACCTGCGGGCACAGCCAGCCGTCGGCCTCGCGGCGCACCGCCGGCGCGATCGTCAGCAGGCCGGCCGGGCAGGCGCCTTCGGGCAGCAGGGTGCGCGCCACCATCGACTGCGCCAGCGGCAGCGGCACCGCATAGCGGCCCAGCACCAGCAGCACCGGAAAGAACTCCTCCGGCGGCAGGGCGGCGCCGCCGGCCGATTCCGGCGCCAGCAGTTCCAGGAAACCGCTGTCGGCGATGGCGGTCCACAGCGGCGTCGGGTCGCCGCCGTCCTCGATGGCGCGCACCGTGGCGGGGGTGCAGTGGTCGCGCAGGATGTCTTCCAGGGCTTCGGTGAACATGCGTGGGTCTCGTGGGTTGTCGGTGGCGCGCTCAGCGCAGGCCGAGGCCGCGGGCGATCATTCCGCGCAGGATCTCGCGGGTGCCGCCGCGCAGCGAATAGGTGGGTGCCACCTGGCTCACATAGGCGGCGGTGCGCAGCAGTTCGGCATCGATCAGCGCGCCCGGGTCCTCGCCCAGGGCGTCGCAGACGATGGCCGGAATCTCCTGCTCGAAGCCGGTGCCGATGTCCTTCACCAGCGCTGCCTCCACCACCGGGCTTTCGCCGGCGGCCAGCCGCGCGGTGCAGGAGATCGACAGGTTGCGCAGCGCCGACAGGTGGCTGGCCAGCCGCCCCAGCGCGCCGGCGTGGCGGGCCGCGTCGCCGTCGCGACGCAGCACCTCGATCCAGCGATCGACCAGCACGATGCTGGAATACAGCCGCTCCGGGCCGCTGCGCTCGAAGGCCAGTTCGGCATCTATCAGCGCGCCCGGGTCCTCGCCCAGGGCGTCGCAGACGATGGCCGGAATCTCCTGCTCGAAGCCGGTGCCGATGTCCTTCACCAGCGCGGCTTCCACCACCGGGCTCTCGCCGGCGGCCAGCCGCGCGGTGCAGGAGATCGACAGGTTGCGCAGCGCCGACAGGTGGCTGGCCAGCCGCCCCAGCGCGCCGGCGTGGCGGGCCGCGGCGCCGTCGCGGCGCAGCACCTCGATCCAGCGGTCCACCAGCACGATGCTGGAATACAGCCGCTCCGGCCCGCTGCGCTCGAAGGCCAGCTCGGCGTTCACCTGCTCCCAGCCCTGGCCCTCGGCGCCCACCAGCGCGTCGGCCGACAGCGCCACGTCGTCGAAGAACACCTCGGTGAAATGCGCGTCGCCGGCCAGGTCGACGATCGGCCGCACCGTCACGCCCGGCAGCGACAGGTCGACGATGAACTGCGACAGGCCCTTCTGCCGGTCGCTCGCCTCGCCCGAACTGCGCACCAGGGCGATCATGAAATGACAGTTCTGGGCGTTGGTGGTCCAGACCTTGCGGCCGTTGAGCCGCCAGCCGCCGCCCTCGACCGGCGTGGCGCGGGTGCCGACGCTGGCCAGGTCGGAGCCGCTGTTGGGCTCGCTCATGCCGATGCAGAAGAACGCCTCGCCGCGGCAGATGCGCGGCAGGTAGAAATCGCGCTGGGTGTCGGTGCCGTATTTCAGGATCAGCGGCGCGCTCTGGCGGTCGGCGATCCAGTGGCCGGCCACCGGGGCGCCGGCCGACAGCAGCTCCTCGACCAGCACGAAGCGCGAGAAGGCGTCGAGCTCGGCGCCGCCGTAGCGCGCCGGCATGGTCACGCCGACCCAGCCGCGCGCGGCCAGGCGGCGGCTGAAGGCGG
>JAKONS010000207.1 GCA_022701845.1 Burkholderiaceae bacterium | reverse complement strand
ATGATGGCTTCGTTGAAGCTGGCCTTCATCTTGGTCGGCGACTCGCTCTGGTCGGGGCTGTGCTGGGTCGACAGCACCACCGTGTCGATGCTGTGCGGCTTGCCGTCCACATAACGCATCGTGACCTGGCTCTTGGCATCGGGCCGCAGGAAGGGCAGGCGGCCGTCCTTGCGCAGTTGCGCCTGGCGCTCGACCAGGCGGTGCGCGTAGTAGATCGGCGCGGGCATCAGCTCGGGCGTCTCGTCGCAGGCATAGCCGAACATCAGGCCCTGGTCGCCGGCACCGGTGTTGAGGTGGTCGTCGGAGGCGTGATCGACACCCTGGGCGATGTCGTTGGACTGCTTGTCGTAGCAGACCATCACCGCGCAGCCCTTGTAGTCGATGCCGTATTCGGTGTTGTCGTAGCCGATGCGCTTGATGGTGTCGCGCGCCACCTGGATGTAGTCGACGTGGGCGTTGGTGGTGATCTCGCCGGCCAGCACGACCAGACCGGTGTTGGTCAGGGTCTCGGCGGCGACGCGGCTGCGCGGGTCCTGTTCGAAGATCGCGTCAAGGATCGCGTCGGAAATCTGGTCGGCGACTTTGTCGGGGTGGCCTTCGGATACGGATTCGGAAGTGAAGAGAAAGTCGTTCGCCATGGTTTTAAACTCCAGGTTGCAAGGCAGATCAGGCGCTGCCCAGCCTTTCGGAGCTGTGGCGAACGCTTTAGCAGTTGTGTTTAACGTCGCCCTGCAAGTTGCTCGGGTTAACTCGGCGACAGCGGCATTCTAGCCACGCGGTTGCAGATGGCCGCATTCGGTTACGCCTCCTTTCTCGTCCCTTTTCGGTAGATACCGCGTCGCCTTCCTCTTGTCGTTTTCACTGCCCCCTCCCACCGATCGCCTGCCGTGACCTGGCTCCTCTCCCATGCGCCGCTCGGCCTGTTGCATGCGCTCGGCGCGCTGCTGGGCTGGTGCGCCTTCCTGGCGTCGCCCGCCTACCGGCGGCGCTTTCTGGCCAATGCACGCCAGGCGGGCTTTCGCTTTCGCGACGTGCAGGGCGCGGTCGGACACGCCGGGCGCATGGTGGCCGAGCTGCCGCGCCTGTGGTGGGGGCCGGCGCCGCGCTGGACCTGGGCCGACGACGGCTGCATCGCCCGGGCCTATGCGGCCGGGCGCGGCATCCTGTTCCTCACGCCGCACCTGGGCGGCTTCGAGCTGTCGCCGCAGGCCCTGGCGGCCGATTACGGCGCCGCCCACGGGCCGATGACGGTGTTGTACCGGCCGGCGCGGCAGCCGTGGCTGGCCCGGCGCATGTCGACCGCCCGGGCGCGCCCGTATCTGCAGGCGGTGCCGACCACGCTCGCTGGCGTGCGCGGCCTGCTGCGGGCGTTGCGCCGCGGCGAGGCGGTGGGCCTGCTGCCCGACCAGGTGCCGCCGGAGGGCATGGGCGTGTGGGTGCCGTTCTTCGGCGAGCCGGCCTACACCATGACCCTGGCCGCCCGGCTGGCGCAGCAGTCGGGCGCCACCGTGCTGCTGGCCTGGACCGAGCGCCTGTCCTGGGGCCGCGGGTTCGTGGTGCATGTGGCGGCCCGGCCGCAGCCGCTGCCCACCGACCTGGCCGAGGCCACCGCCGCGCTCAACCGCGATATGGAACGTTTGATCCGCCAGCGGCCCGACCAGTACCTGTGGGGCTACGCCCGCTACAAGCAGCCGAGGGCATCCGCATGATGAGCCGGCTGGGTGTCTACCTGATGCAGCGCAGCGCGGTGCTGCCGCTGCGCTGGGTGCGCGCGCTGGGCTGGCTGCTGGGCCATCTGCTGTACCTGCTGGTGCGCTCGCGGCGCAGGGTGGTCGCCACCAACCTGGCGCTGTGCTTTCCCGCCCTGGCCGAAGGCGAGCGCCGTGCCCTGGCGCGCCGCACCTTCGTGGCTTTCGGCCAGTCGTGGATGGACCGGGGCTGGTTGTGGCATGCGCCGCGGGCGGTGGTGGAGCGGCGGCTGAACCTGGTCGGCGCACTCGACGAGATGGAGGGTGGCGCGCCCACCATCCTGTTCTGCCCGCATTTCTACGGGCTGGACGCTGCGGCCACCGCGATCGCGCTGAACGTTCCGCGCCGTTTCACCTCGATCTACACCCAGCAGGCCGACCCGCTGGTCGACGAATGGATCAAGACCGGGCGGCTGCGGTTCGGCGACAGCCGGATTTTTTCGCGCACCACCGGCCTGAAGGAAATCGTCGCTTCGTTACGCGCGGGCGATGTGTTCTACCTGCTGCCCGACATGGATTTCGGCGCTGCCGATTCGGTCTTCGTGCCGTTCTTCGGCGTGCAGGCCGCCACGCTGCCGTCGGTGCCGCGCTTCGCCCGACTGGGGCGTGCCAAGGTGGTCACCGTGCTGTCGCGCCTGACGCCGCAGGGCTATACGGTGGAGCTGTCGACCGCCTGGCAGGATTTTCCCGGCCCCGACGCGGTGGAGGACACCGCCCTGATGAACCGCCGGCTGGAGGCGTTCATCGACACCATGCCCGAGCAGTACTACTGGGTGCACAAGCGCTTCAAGACCCGGCCGCCGGGAGAGGCCGGGGTGTATTGACGCACCACTTGCCGGACAAGCCTCGTCAATGGTCGGTCGGTGGCGGCTGCTCGTCCGACGCTTCGGTATCCACGCTGTCCGCACGCCGCGCCGCCGCCTCGGCGAAGGCGGGCGCGGCCTCGTCCACCCAGCCGCGCAGCCGCAGCGCGGTCTCGTCCACACCCTTGCGCTTGAGCGCCGAGAACAGCTGTGCATCGCCGCCGCCGGCATTGAGCCTGGCGATCTGCATCGCCTTGGCGGCCTCTACCTTGGTCAGCTTGTCGGCCTTGGTCAGCAGCAGCAGGAACTTCAGGCCTTCTTCCACCCGGGGCCGGATCAGCTCGAGCAGCAGTTCGTCGAGCTCGGTGAGGCCGAGCCGGGGGTCGCACAGCAGCACCACGCCGGTGAGGTTCTCCCGGTTGACCAGGTACTGCCCCATCACCCGCTGCCAGCGGATCTTGTCCTGCTGCGGCACGGCGGCATAGCCGTAGCCCGGCAGGTCGGCCAGGATGGCGTCGGTGCCGTTCTGGCGGCCAAGCGAGAACAGGTTGATGTGCTGGGTGCGGCCCGGCTTCTTGGAGGCGAACGCCAACTGCTTCTGCTGCGCCAGCGTGTTGATGCAGGTCGACTTGCCGGCGTTGGAGCGGCCGACGAAGGCGATCTCCGGCAGGTCGAGTCGCGGCAGGTGGTGCAGCTGCGCGGCGGTGGTGAGGAAACGTGCGGTGTGCATCCAGCCCAGGGCGGCCTTGGCGGCGGGGTCGGCCGCGGGCACGCCGGCGGGGCGCGCGGTCGGTCGGATGGAGGTCATGGGCGTGGTGGGATGCAGTGGCCGAGGGTGGCCGGGGGCAGGGAAAGTGAGGGGGCCGCACCAGGGAAAACCGGGCTTGCGGCAAGGGGTGCCATTGTAGAATCATGCGGTTTTGCGCTCATAAGAAGAGACCCTCGATATGAAGTTGTCCGTCTTCCTGCGAACCACGGTAGGAGCCTGCGCGCTGCTGACGGCCCTGCTGACGGTCGCCTCTCCGGCAGTGGCCGCCGAAGGCGCGGCAGCCCCCATGGCGGCGCAGAAAGCCGCCAAGCCCGACCTCGCCAAGGGCGAGGCCAGCTTCACCGCGGTATGCGTCGCCTGCCACGGTGCCGACGGCAATTCGTCGGTGCCCGCGCAGCCCAAGCTGGCCGCCCAGCATCCCGAATACATCGTCAAGCAGTTGCGCGAATACAAGGCGGGCATCCGCAAGAACGCCATCATGCAGGGCTTCGCCGCGGCGCTGTCCGAAGACGACATGCGCAACATCGCCGCCTGGGTGACCACCAAGGCCTCGAAGCCCGGCTTCGCGAAGGACAAGTCGCTGGTGGCGATGGGCGAAAAGATCTACCGCGGCGGCATCGCCGAACGTCAGGTGC
Organism: Burkholderiaceae bacterium; assembly: GCA_022701845.1. The sequence goes on along the minus strand of JAKONS010000207.1, from coordinate 975 downwards.
CGGCCTGCGCCAGTTGCCACAGCCCGAACGGTGTCGGCATGCCCTCCCAGTACCCGCGCCTGGCCGGCCAGCATGCCGACTACACCGCCGGCACGCTCACCGCCTTTCGCGACGGGGTGCGCAACAACAATGCGGTGATGACCGGTGTCGCCGCCCGGCTCAACGACCGCGAGATCAAGGCGCTGGGCGACTACATCGCCGGCCTGCGCTGAGCGTTGCGACAGGACGGCCGCTTCGTTGAACCAAACGGCCTGAGGCACACTCAAGTCGGACAGGCGGCACCGCAGCCGTCTGCCCGCCGAGCCGGCGACGGTGCAGCGGTCGTCCGCCGCACTCCTCGCCCGCACTCCTAGCCCGTCCATTTCCGGCAGCGCCTCAGCCGCTCTTTCCGTCCTCCATGTCCGTTTCCACCCACGGCATCCGCGTGCGCTCCGGCTCGCAGTTCGTCCGCGCAGCGGTCGAGCTGCTGTCGTCGATGCGCTTCTCGATCTCGCTCTTGAGCGTCATCTGCATCGCGTCGGTCATCGGCACCGTGCTGCAGCAGCAGCAGCCGTACGGCAACTATGTGAACCAGTTCGGTCCGTTTTGGGCCGAGGTGTTCGACGCGGCGTCGCTCTACCGCGTCTACAGCGCCTGGTGGTTCCTGCTGATCCTGGCGTTCCTGGTGGTGAGCACCTCGCTGTGCATCGCGCGCAGCACCCCGAAGATCCTGGCCGACCTGCGGGTCTACAAGGAGAACGTGCGGGTGCAGAGCCTGCGCGCGTTCGGCCAGCGCGCCGAGGCGAGCCTGCCCGACGCGCCCGAAGCCGCGGCCCATCGCCTCGGCGGCGCGCTCGCCGGCGCCGGCTGGAAGGTGCGCCTGCAGGAGCGGCCGGGCGCCGGCTGGATGATCGCCGCCAAGGCGGGCGCGGGCAACAAGCTGGGCTACATCGCCGCGCACAGCGCGATCGTGCTGGTGTGCATCGGCGGCCTGCT
>JAKONS010000204.1 GCA_022701845.1 Burkholderiaceae bacterium | reverse complement strand
GGGGCGATGCGGATCGACAGGTCCAGCGCTTCGGCCACCAGGTCGGAGCGGCCGTCGTCGTGCACCACGGTGACCGCGATGTCGGGATAGCGGCGGGTGAATTCCGCCACCACGCCCATCAGGTGGTGGGCGCCGAACGAGGGCGGCGTGCCGACCCGGATGGCGCCGCGCGGCAGGTGCACCGCGTCGCGCACCTCGCCTTCGATGGCCTCGTAGCGCTCCAGCAGTTCGCGGCCGGACTCCAGCACCCGCGCGCCGGCCTCGGTCAGCGCCACCTGCTTGGAACTGCGTTTGAGCAACTGAGCGCCCATCGTCGCCTCCAGCGCGGCGACGTGTTTGGTGATGGTGGCCTTCGACAGCGACAGCTGGGTGGCGGCTCGCACGAAGCTGCCGCAGCGGGCCACTTCCGAGAAGATCTGGAGACAGCGCAGGCGGTCCATCGGGCGGTTCGAGGTTTCGCGTTTGGAAACCTCGGATTGTCGAACAGCATGCGCCGGCGGGCAAGCCGCTTCCTAGACTTCGCGGCATGACCTCCGTGCCCGCCCTGCTCTCCGCACCCCTGCCGCCCGTGCCCTCCCGCGATGCCGCCCCGGTGCTGGGCGAGCTCACCCAGCAGCTGCACCGTTTCTTCCACCAGCTGGACGAACGCCGCTACGACGCGATGCTGGCGCAGTTCACCGACGACGGCCGCTGGCTGCGCCAGGGCGCCTGGCTGGAAGGCCGCGACGCCATCGGTGCCGCACTGCAGGCGCGCCCGGCCGGCACCGAGACCCGCCATGTGATGAGCAACGCCTACCTGGCCGAGCTGTCGGCCGACCGGGCGGTGCTGGAGGCCTACATGACCGCCTACCGCTATCCGGCGGTGGCCGACGGCGCGGCACCGCCCCGGGTGCCGGGCGCCTACCGGCTGAACCTGGTGCGCACCGAATTCCGCCGCGACGCCGACCACGACTGGCGCATCGCCGAGCAACGCATGGTGGCGGCCATCGCCTTCGCCGAATGAACGCGCGCCAGCCCGCGCTCGAACCGCTCGCCTTCACCGCGCCGGGCGCCTTCGTGCACCGCAGCGCCGCCACCCGGCTGGTGATGGGCGACGGCTGCATCGCCGGCCTGGCCGACGAGCTGGCGCTGCTGGGCATCCGCCGGCCGCTGCTGCTGTCGGGCGCCCGCACCCGCGCCTCGACCCTGTTCCGCCAGGTGCAGGCGGCTCTGGCCGGTACCGACTTCGTGCTGGCCGAACCGGTGCCGGCGCACTCCGACGTGGCGCTGGTGGAAAGCCTGGCGGCGCAGGTGCGCGACCAGGGCATCGACGGCTTCGTGGCCATCGGCGGCGGCAGCGCCTCGGATACCGCCAAGGCGGTGTCGCTGCTGGCGGCCGAGGGCGGCCGGCTGGCCGACCATGCGGTGCGTTTCACGCCGCCGGCCACGCTGGTGGCGCCGCGCCTGGCCGCGCCCAAGCTGCCGATCGTGGCGGTGCCCGGCACCGCCTCCGGCGCGGAAGTGACGCCCAGCCTGGGCGTGCGCGACGCCGACGGCGCCAAGCTGCTGTTCACCGACCTGCAGCTGGCCGCGCGCCTGGTGCTGATCGACCCGCAGGCCACGCTCGATGTGCCGGCCGCGCTGCTGTGCGCCACCGGCATGAACGGCCTGGCGCACTGCATCGAGGGGCTGTATTCCCGCGAGCGCTCGCCGCTGGCCGAGACCATCGCGCTCGACGCGCTGGCGCGCTTCGTCGCGGTGCTGCCCGCGGTGCATCGCCGGCCGCAGGACGCGGCCGCGCGCGCCGCGCTGCTGTATGCCGCGCACCTCTCCGGCCTGGTGCTGGTGAACGCCCGCACCTGCCTGCACCACGCGCTGTGCCATGCCATCGGCTCGGTCACCGGCGTGGGCCACGGCGACGCCAACGCGGTGATGCTGCCGCACACCGTCGCCTTCAACGCCCCGGCCGCCGCCGCACCGCTGGCGCGGGCCGCCACCGCCATCGGCGCCGGCACCGATGCCGCCGCGCTGGTGGCGGCGCTGCGGCGGCTGCAGGCCGATGCCGGCGTGCCGACCCGGCTGCGCGACATCGGCGTGCCGGAGCACGCCTTCGAGCGCATCGCCGCCAAGACGATGCGCGAGCGCGGCCTGTTCTACAACCCGCGCCCGGTCGGCGATGCGGCACAGATCCGCGCGCTGCTCGACGCGGCTTTCTGACCTGCTTCCCGCCGTTTTTTTTCCCATTCCACCGCCACCCCAGGAATCCGCCATGACCCTCCGCATCGTTCCCAGCGGCGCCACCCTCGGCGCCCGCATCGAAGGCCTCGACCTGTCGCAGCCGGTATCCGACGACGACTTCCAGCAGCTGCTCGGCGCGCTAGGCCGCCACGGCGTGCTGAGCTATCCGCGCCAGGAGCTCACCGCCGCCCAGCTGCGCGACTTCTCGCAGCGTTTCGGCCGCCTGGAAGTGAACGTGGCCGGCGCCTACCAGGAGCCCGGCCTGCCCGAGGTGATGGTGCTGTCGAACATCGTCGAGAACGGCAAGCCGCTGGGCCTGTCGGACGCCGGCCAGGACTGGCACACCGACATGTCGTACAGCAACATGATCGCCTTCACCAACGTGCTCTACGGCCTGAAGATTCCGCACCGCGACGGCCAGCCGCTCGGCAACACCGAGTTCTGCAACATGCACGCCGCCTACGACGGGCTGAGCGAGGAATGGAAGCAGCGGCTCGACGGCCTGACCTGCCTGCACGACTTCGACAAGTTCTGGGAAATGATGCGGCGCGAGCGCGGCAGCACCCGCCCGCCGCTGACCGCCGCCCAGCGCGCGGCCAAGCCGCCGGTGACCCATCCGCTGGTGATGGTGCATCCGATCACCGGCCGCAAGGTGCTGTACTGCAACCCCGGCTACGCGATCCGCATCCACGAGATGGACGAGCGGGAGAGCCAGGAAACGCTCGACTTCCTGTTCGACCACCAGACCCGCCCCGAGTACCGCTATGCGCACCGCTGGCAGGTGGGCGACGTGCTGATGTGGGACAACATGGGCACCATCCACAACGCGATTCCCGACTACCGGCCGGACGAGCCGCGCCTGATCAAGCGCTGCCAGGTGATGGCCAGCCGCTTCTTCCACGACGACGGCACCCCGCGCGAGACCAACGCCCGGGCCGTGCAGCCGGTGCCCGAAGGACAGCCGGCACCCGAAGGACAGCCAGCATGACCGAGCGCCGGGCACCCGCGCCGACCAGCGTCGCCGGCTGCTATTCGATCGCCGACCTGCGCGCGCTGGCGCGGCGCCGGCTGCCGCGCGCGGTGTTCGACTTCTA
>JAKONS010000197.1 GCA_022701845.1 Burkholderiaceae bacterium | reverse complement strand
CGCGCACCGCGGCCAGCCGGGGGGCGAGCTCGCCCAGGCGCTGCGGACGCTGCGACACCACCGCGTCGACCTCCTGGGCGCTGAAGCCCTGCTCGCGCAGGCTGCCGGCCAGGCGGTCGTAGAGGAAGGTCTTCAACGCTTCCATGTCCCAGTCTTCCGTCGCCAGGCGACCGGGCATGGAATTCACCGACGACCAAATCGAGTCGAAGCCATTCTTGGCAGCATCGATAAGCGCGTCCAGGTCGAGCGGCAGCTGCTTCTCGGACAGCATGCGCAGCACGCCCAGCGCATGGCGGCGCAGCGCGAACGGGTCGCGGTCGCCGGTGGGCAGGTTGCCGATGCCGAACATGCCCACCAGGGTTTCCAGCTTGTCGGCCAGCGCCACCACCACGCCGACCTCGCCGCGCGGCAGGCTGTCGCCGGCGAAGCGGGGCTTGTAGTGGTCTTCCACCGCGTCGGCCACCGCCGGCGCTTCGCCGTCGTGCAGCGCGTAGTAGCGGCCCATGGTGCCCTGCAGCTCCGGGAATTCGCCCACCATGTCGGTGACCAGATCGGCCTTGGCCAGCAGCGCGGCGCGCCCGGCCTGCGCCGCCAGCGCGGCATCGCCCAGCTGGCCGGCGATGGCCTGGGCGATCGCCTGCACCCGCACCACCCGCTCGCCCTGGGTGCCCAGCTTGTTGTGATAGACCACCTTGCCGAGCGCGTCCACCCGCGATTCAAGCGTCTTCCTGCGGTCCTGGTCGAAGAAGAACTTGGCGTCGGCCAGACGCGGCCGCACCACCCGCTCGTTGCCGCCGACCACCGCGCTCGCATCGGCCGGCGCAATGTTGCTGACCACCAGGAAGCGGTGGGTGAGCGCGCCCCGGGCATCGAGCAGCGGGAAGTATTTCTGGTTGGCCTTCATCGTCAGGATGAGGCATTCCTGCGGCACCGCCAGGAACTCGGTCTCGAACTGGCAGACCAGCACCTGGGGCCGCTCCACCAGCGCGGTCACCTCGTCGAGCAGCGCGTCGTCGTCGATCGGCCGGGCGCCCTCGCCCACCTGCGCCGCGGCGGCCGTCAGCTGCCGCACGATGTCGGCGCGGCGCTCGGCGAAGGAGGCGATCACCGCGCCCTCGTCGCGCAGCTGCGCGGCATAGCTGTCGGCGTCGCGCAGCACCACCGGATCGACCGCCGCCTCGAAGCGGTGGCCGTGGGTGTCGCGGCCGGCCTGCAGGCCCAGCGCCTCGACCGGCACCACCTCGGCGCCGTGCAGCGCCACCAGGCCGTGCGCCGGGCGCACGAAGCTCACGCTGCTCCAGCCGGGCAGCGCGCAGCCGGATTCGAGCTGGTAGCTCATCACCTTCGGGATCGGCAGCTTCGCGATGGCCTCGGCGATCGCCTTCTGCAGGCCGGCGGCCAGGGTGGCGCCGGGCACGGTGCTGTCGTGGAACAGCGCCTCGGCCTTGCCGTCGGGCGCACGCCGCAGGCCGGCCACCGCGGAGGCGTCGGCGCCCAGCGCGGCCAGCTTCTTCAGCAGCGCCGGCGTGGCGTTGCCGGCCGCGTCCAGGCCGACGCTCACCGGCATCAGCTTCTGCGACTGCGCCCGGTCGGCGGCGCGCGCAGCGACACCGGCGACATGCGCGGCCAGGCGGCGCGGCGAGGCGAAGGCGGTGACCGCCGCGTCGGCGGCGGCCAGGCCCTGGGCGCGCAGCTGGTCGGCCAGCACGGTGGCGAAGGCCTCGCCGAGTTTCTTCAGGGCCTTCGGCGGCAGTTCTTCGACGAAGAGTTCGACAAGCAGATTGTTTTTAGTGGCCATTCTTGTTGGCATAGTTATGTGCAAGCCGGGCTTGCACTACGTCGTCGATAACACCTTGGCAGAAGGCATTGAGATGGTGGAACCGCAGGCGCCGGGAAAATCCGATGATTCCCAGCTGCGCCGCCAATTTTCCGAATACCTCGTCGGCAAAGGACGAGGCCATGATGGAGACACCGTCGAAATCGATCTCCAGCGCATCGCCGGGCGCCGCGGTGAGCAGATTCTCGATCTTCTGGCGGATGCGGCCGGCGGTGATGCGGTTGCCGAAACTCGCGGCCTCGGCGAGCAGAACCAGCCGCATCACACCGACCGGCAGATCCTTGCCATAGACCGTCTCGGTGAAATTGACAGGCACATGGCCCCAAAGCGCTTTCTCGATTTCGATCGGCACCGAGAAATCGAGCTGTACATCGACCAGCGTGCCGGTCAGCGGTGGCAGGTGCTCCCGCACCTTCAGGCCCTCCTCGGCGGTATAGCTCACCCGACCGCCGCCGGAGGTGACCGACAGCGTGCCACCCGGATTCGCCTTGACGATGGCGATGGTGCCGGCGAGCCCCTTGCCCTGCCCATAGTCCGGCTTGGAGGTGACACCGTCGCGCAGGGCGATCTCGATCGCGTCGCCGTCGCCCACCGTCTCGCCGAATTGGTCGCGCAGCAGCGCGGATTCCCGGATCGACGCCGGTATGCCGATGCCGTCGTCCGCCACGATGACCGACAGGTGGCGCGTCGCCTGGTGCACCACCACCTGCATCCACCCCCGCAAACTGCCCGAGTGCACCAGCACGTTGCCGGCGATTTCGTTGAGGAACCATTCGAACGCCGACAGCACGCCGGGGGCGTACTGCGCCTGTCCCAGCACCTGCCCGATCTTCCGGTTGATGAGGTCGTTGAGCTCGGAATCGTCGTGGAACACATGCACCGCCGAAGCGCCGAGGCGCGGACGCAGGTTCTGCGCAGGATCCATCAACGCCAGGTAGTCGTGCGCCAGCATGGCCGGATGCGCCTGGGCGCCGACGACGGAGACCGTGGCGTTCGTGGTCCGGCGATACCGGTCGAGCAAGATGATCAACGGCACCGCACCGTTCGGAAATACCCGCGCCATCGCCGTCATGTCGATGGAGACGGCCTGCGCGCCGTTGCGGTCGATTTCACCGAAAAGCCGCTTCTGCAGGAAAAGATAGCCCGTCCAGTTCAGATCGCCCTGGAAGGCAATCGTGGTGCTCATGCGGCCTTCTTCGGCATCTGGGCCACCCACTCGCGCGGCGCCATCGGGAAGCCGAGGCGCTCGCGGCTCTCGTAGTAGCTCTGCGCGACGGCGCGGGCCAGGTTGCGGATGCGGCCGATATAGGCGGCGCGTTCGGTCACGCTGATGGCGCCGCGGGCGTCCAGCAGGTTGAAGCTGTGCGCGCCCTTGAGCACCTGCTCGTAGGCGGGCAGCGCCAGCCGGGCTTCCATCAGGTGCTGGGCCTGCTTCTCGTGCGCGGCGAAGGCGGTGAACAGGAAATCGGCATCGCTGTGCTCGAAGTTGTAGGTCGATTGTTCGACCTCGTTCTGCTTGTAGACGTCGCCGTAGCTGAGCCCTTCGGTCCAGGTCAGGTTGTAGACGTTGTCCACCCCCTGCAGGTACATGGCCAGGCGCTCCAGGCCGTAGGTGATCTCGCCGGTGATCGGCTTGCAGTCGATGCCGCCGACCTGCTGGAAATAGGTGAACTGGGTCACTTCCATGCCGTTGAGCCACACCTCCCAGCCCAGGCCCCAGGCGCCGAGCGTGGGGTTCTCCCAGTCGTCCTCGACGAAGCGGATGTCGTTCTGCTTCAGGTCGAAACCGAGGGCCTCCAGCGAGCCGAGGTACAGCTCCAGGATGTTCGACGGCGCGGGCTTGAGCACCACCTGGAACTGGTAGTAGTGCTGCAGGCGGTTGGGGTTCTCGCCGTAGCGGCCGTCCTTGGGGCGGCGGCTGGGCTGCACATAGGCGGCCTTCCAGGGCTCGGGGCCGATGGCGCGCAGGAAGGTGGCGGTGTGCGAGGTGCCGGCGCCGACCTCCATGTCGTAGGGCTGCAGCAGGGCGCAGCCGTGGTCGGCCCAGTACGACTGGAGTTTCAGGATGATCTGCTGGAAGGTGAGCATGCGGGGCTTGGCTGGGCACCCGTCGGGCGACGGGGCGGATGGGTTGCGCTGGGCGGGACGGGCGCGCCGTGCCGGACCGCCGATTTTAGGCGGTCGCCTGCCGGCGCCATCGCAGGCGCCGCCAAGGCGTTCTCCCACAGCCGAAAGCGCCGCGCGGCGCGCGGGCCGCCGCGGGGCGCATTCGATACTGTCCGCCTTCCCCGCCCCCCCACCACCCGCGCACGAGCGCACGCACCGCACGAGCGCCCACCCATGCCGACACCCCCCGCACCCGGCGCCGACGCGCCGCTCTACCTGGTCTACAACGCCCGCTCGGGCAAGGGCCAGGCGACCGATGCGCTGCAGGCGATGCAGCGCAGTTGCCAGGCGCTCGGCCGGCCGCTGCACGAATTCCCGATCGGCCCGCAGAAGCCGCCCAAGGCGCAGGCCCGCGCCGCGGTGGAGGCGGCCACAAAAACCGGCGGCATCGTGGTGGTGGCCGGCGGCGACGGCACCATCAACGCGGTGGCGCAGGCGGTGCTCGGCAGCGGCTGCGCCTTCGGTGTGCTGCCGCAGGGCACCTTCAACTATTTCGGCCGCAACCACGGCATTCCCACCGAGACCCAGGACGCGGTCGACGCGGTGCTGCGCCATGCGCCGGTGGCGGTGCAGGTGGGGCTGGTGAACGACCGGGCGTTCCTGGTCAACGCCAGCATGGGCCTCTACGCCACCCTGCTGGAAGACCGCGAGCACTACAAGTCGCGCTACGGACGCAGCCGCTGGATGGCGATGTTCGCGGCGATGGTCACCCTGCTGCGCACCCACCGGCCGTGGAACCTGCGCATGTCGTGCCGCGGCACCGAGACCGAGGTGAAGACGCTGTCGCTGTTCGTCGGCAACAACGCGCTGCAGTTCGAGCATGTCGGCGTGAAGGAGGGCGAGGCGGTCGAGGACGGCGAGCTGGCCGCGGTGCTGGTGCGACCGCGCGGCGTGCTGTCGCAGCTGGGCCTGGTGCTCAACGGCTTCCTGCGCCAGCTCGGCAGCGACGACGATGTGCAGACCATGTCGTTCCGCTCGCTGGTGGTGGAGCCGAGCGGCGCCAGCCGGCGCCAGCGCAGCGTGAAGGTGGCCGCCGACGGCGAGATCGAGCGCATGCAGATGCCGCTGCGCTTCACCGTCTCGCCCGAGCCGCTGTGGCTGATCAAGCCGCCGCCGCACGCGGCCGTGCGCGCATGAGCGCCGCCGCCCCGACCCCGGGCCCGGCCCCGATGCTGCACCTGTCGGACCCGCATTTCGGCACCGAGCAGCCCCGGGTGGTGGCCGCGCTGGAGCGGCTGGTGCGCGAGCAGGCGCCCGGCATCGCGGTGCTGTCCGGCGACATCACCCAGCGCGCCACCGCGGCCCAGTTCGCCGCCGCGCGGGCCTTTGTCGACCGGCTCGGCATCGGGCGCTGGGTGGTGATTCCCGGCAACCACGACATCCCGCTGTACAACCTTGCGGCGCGGCTGTTCGACCCCTACGGCCGCTACCGCGCCGCCTTCGGCCCCGAGCTGGCGCCCGAGGCCGATACCGACGACTGGCTGGTGATCTCGCACAAGACCACCCGCCGTTTCCGCCACAAGGACGGCCAGCTCGACGCCGCGCAGATCGCGCGCACCGCCGAGCGGCTGCGCCAGGCCGCGCGCGCCCGGCCGGCGCAGCTGCGGGTGGTGGTGGTGCACCAGCCGATCACCGTGCCCAACGCCACCGACGCCGCCAACCTGCTGCACGGTGCCCGCGCCGCGGCGGTGGCATGGGCCGAGGCCGGCGCCGACCTGGTGCTGGGCGGCCATATCCACCTGCCCTGCGTGCTGCCGCTGCAGGCGCGCGGCAACGGCGTCGGCCGCATGTGGGCGGTGCAGGCCGGCACCGCGCTGTCGTCGCGGGTGCGCGGCGGCACCGCCAATTCGGTCAACCTGCTGTGGCCGGAACCCGAGGGCGAATCCCGCGCCTGCCGGGTGGAGCGCTGGGACTACGACGCCGCCACCGACGGTTTCCGGCTGGAGCGGACCGAGCGCTTGGCGCTGGCCGACGCGCCATGACGCAGCCGGAGTCGCAGGCGGCGCAGGCGCGCTTCGAGACCCGCCTGGGCCTGCTGGCGATCGCGCTGCCGGCCACCCTGTTCGGCGCCATCGCCAGCCTGCTCGGCGAAGGCCGGCGGCTGCAGCGCTGGGACGACGCCTTCAGCCAGGCGGTCGGCGCGCATGAACCGCCCGCCGTGCGCGCGGCGTTCGGCGTACTGACCCACTTCGGCGAACCGCTGGTGCTATGGGCGCTGGGCATCGTGGTGATGGCGGCGCTGGCGCTGCGGCGGCACTACGGGCTGGCGCTGGTGTGGGTGGCCGCCCTGCTCGGCAACGCGGTGCTGACCCGGCTGCTGAAGATCGCCTTCGCCCGCGCCCGGCCGCTGATCGACGGCCTGCCGGGGCCCGCCAGCGGCTACAGCTTTCCGAGCGGCCACAGCTCGGCCTCGATCACCGCCTACACCATGCTGGCCTACCTGGGCTGGCGGCTGCTGTCGCCGCGCTGGCATCTGCCGCTGGTGCTGGCGGCGATCGTGGTGGCGCTGACCGTGGCCTGCAGCCGGGTGTTCCTGCAGGTGCACTACGCCAGCGACGTCACCGCCGGGCTGTGCGCGGGGCTGGCCTGGACGGCGCTGTGCATCACCGTGTTCGAGCGTTGGCGCGAGCGGCGCGGCGCGCGCCCATGAAAAAAGCCGGCCCGCATCGCAGCGGGCCGGCTTTGTGGAAAAGGCGCCGGAGCGCCTGTCCGGGGAACGGATCAGTAGGCCCAGAAGATGCGCTGCAGTTCCTTCGGATCGCGCGTCTTGGTCAGCGCCACCATCGCCAGGATGCGGGCCTTCTGCGGGTTCAGGTCGTGCGCCACCACCCAGTCGTACTTGTCGTCGGGCTGCTCGGCATTACGCAGCACGAAGCCGGCCGGCACCCGGCTGGAGCGGATCACATTGACGCCCTTGCCGCGCAGTTCCTGCAGCGCCGGCACCACCCGGTCGGCGACCGAGCCGTTGCCGGTGCCGGCATGCACGACGGCCTGCAGGCCGGGTGTGGCGCCGATGGCGTCGACCGCCGAAC
>JAKONS010000160.1 GCA_022701845.1 Burkholderiaceae bacterium | reverse complement strand
AGCAGGCGGTCGACCACCGCCGGCTCGCGCAGGTCGCCGTGCATCAGGTCTTCGTCGTCGAACAGCGGCTGCAGCGGCTCGAAGCCGCCGGCCACCCGCAGGTCGTAGCCGCGCTCGCGCAGGCCGGTGCGCAGGATGCCGCCGACGATGCCGCCGGCGCCGCTGAGGGCGACCTTGGGGCGCGGGGCGGGAGAAGGGGAAGCGATGGGCATGTCGAAATCCTCGTCGGCGCCGCTCAATGGGCGTAACCCATGAACAGCCGCGGCAGGGCCAGCGAGAACGCCGGAACGTAGGTGCACAGCATCAAGGCGGCGATGAGCGCGCCGTAGAACGGCCAGATGGTCTTCATCACCGCGCCGACCGAGATCTCGCCGATGGCGCAGCCCACGAACTGGGTGGTGCCGACCGGCGGCGTGTTCAGGCCCAGCGCGCAGTTGATCAGCATCACGATGCCGAACTGCACCGGGTCCATGCCGTACTTCATCGCGATCGGCAGGAAGATCGGCGTGGCGATCAGGATGGTGGCGGCCATGTCCATGAAGGTGCCGAGCGCGAACAGGATCACGTTGATCACCAGGAACACCACCCAGGGCGTGGTCGACACGTTGGACAGCAGGTCGCCCATGAAGCCGGCCACCTCGTAGAGCCCCATCAGGTACTGGAACATGGCCGACACGCCGATCAGCAGCAGCACCACGCCGGTGGTCTTCACCGCCTTGGCCGCGGCCAGCAGCAGGTGGTGCCAGGTCATGGTGCGGTAGATGAGGAAGGTCAGCAGCAGGGTGTAGATCACCGCGATGGAGGCGGCCTCGGTGGCGGTGAACACGCCCGACAGGATGCCCGCCAGGATGATCACCACGATCAGCAGGCCCGGCACCGCGCCGACCGCGGCGCGCGCCACGCCGGCCCAGCCGGGAAACACGCCGGCCGGGTAGCCGCGCGACACCGCCACGCCGTAGGCCGCGGCCAGCATGCACAGCATCAGCACCGCGGCGGGCAGCAGGCCGGCGGCGATGAGCGCGCCCACCGACACCGAGCCGCCGGCGGCCAGCGCGTAGATGATCATGTTGTGGCTGGTCGGCATCAGGGCGCCCACCAGCGCGGCATGGGTCGTCACGTTGACCGCGTAGTCGGCGTGGTAGCCCTGCTTCTTCATCATCGGGATCATCACCGCGCCCATCGCCGACACGTCGGCCACCGCCGAGCCGCAGACGCCGCCGAACAGGGTGCAGGCCACCACGTTCGACATGCCCAGGCCGCCGCGCACATGGCCGGCCGCGCTCTGGGCCAGCCGCACGATCTTGTCGGCCACGCCGCCGTGCAGCATCAGCTCGCCGCTGAAGATGAAGAACGGGATCGCCAGGAACGAGAACACGTTCATGCCCGACATCATTTGCTGGAACAGCACCGCCAGCGGCAGGCCCTCGTAGAGGATGGTGGCCAGGGACGACAGCCCGATCGCGAAGGCCACCGGCACGCCCAGCACCAGCAGGGCGAAGAAACTGATGCACAGGATGGTCAGTGCCATGACGGCTCCACGGTTTTGCCCTGCAGCAGGGCGATCACGTGCTCGATCGAGAAAGACATGATGAGAACGCCGGAGATCACCAGCGGGAAATAGCGGACCGCCTCGGGCAGCCCCAGGTTGGGAATCAGGTAGGACCAGACCGAGCCGGCCAGCAGCGCGCCGTTCCAGACCATGGCCGCGCCGAAGACGATCACCAGCGCGTGGATCAGCAGCTCGATGCGGTTGCGGATCGCGTCCGGCACCAGCACCAGCAGCGACTCCATGCCGATGTGGCCGGCGTCGCGCACGCCCACGGCCGCGCCGATCAATGTCACGTACAGCACGATCACCAGCGCCAGGCTTTCGGTCCAGGTGGGCGAGGCGTTGAGCACATAGCGGCCGAACACCTGGAAGAACACGATCGCCACGATGAAGAACAGGCCCGCCACCGACAGGTACATGCCGAACCGGGCGACGGTGGCGTTGACGGTGGTCAGGGGCCCGGTGAGCCGGGGCTCGGCCGGCGGCTGCGGCGGCAGCGGCTCGGCCAGTTCGAGTGCCTGCATGGGGTTTACTGGCTGTCCTGGATGCGCTTGACCAGCTCGCGCAGCTTCGGCGTGGCGGCGAAGCGGGCGTACACCGGCGCCATCGCGTCGATGAAGGGCTTCTTGTCGGCGATGGCGATCACCTGCGCGCCGCCGGCCTCGGCCACCTTGCGCGACTTGGCCTCGCGCTCGTCCCAGAGCTGGCGCATGGTGGCCACCGAATCCTTGGCGGTCTTGCGCACCAGCGCCTGGTCGTCCTTCGACAGCGTGTCGAAGATCTTCTTCGAGAACACCAGCACCTCGGGCACCATCGAATGCTCGGTGGCGTTGTAGAACTTCGCCGCCTCGAAGTGGCGCGACGATTCGTAGGAGGGCCAGTTGTTCTCGGCGCCGTCGACGATGCCGGTCTTCAGGCCGGTGTAGACCTCGCCGTAGGGCATCGGCGTGGCGTTGGCGCCCAGCGCTTCCATCATGGCCACGAACAGGTCGGACTGCTGCACCCGGATCTTCATGCCCTTCACGTCGGCCAATGTGCGGATCGGACGCTTGACGGTGTAGATCGAGCGGGCGCCGCTGTCGTAGAAGGCCAGGCCCACCATGCCCTGCGGCGCCATCGCGGCCAGCACCTCGTCGCCGATCGGGCCGTCGAGCACATGGCGCATGTGCTCGGTGGAGCGGAACACGAAGGGCATCGAGATCGCCAGCGTCTCGGGCACGATGTTGTTGAGCAGCGCGGCGTTGATCCGCATCATGTCCAGGCCGCCGATCTTCAGCTGCTCGATGGTGTCGCGCTCCGAACCCAGCGCGCCGGCGGCGAACACCTTCACGCCCAGCTTGTCCTTCGACTGCTCCTTGAGCGCCTTGCCCATGGCACGCACCGCCTCTACCGTGGGGTAGTCGGTCGGATGCACGTCGGCCGAGCGGAAATCGCGCGCCTGTGCCGCCTGGGCGAAGACGAGACCGATGGCCGCGCCGAGGACGAGCCGGCGCAGGGGGCGGAAAAGATGGTGTCTCATGGTGTTGTAGAGGTTGTGGACAGACGGATCGAAGAGCAGAGAAACCAGACAACCTGATGAAGTTGACTGACAACTTGAATCTTTATCGAGTAGTTGTCCGATAACTATGGGGGAAACACCTAAAGTTGTCTGATGACTAAGGCGCGCTGCTAGGATGGCCGCGTGAATGCACCCACCCCCCTCGACCGGCAGGAAAGCGGTCCCCTCTCCGACCGGGTCTATGCCTATGTGGTCGAGGCGATCCTGCGCGGCGACTACGCCGATGGCGGCGGCAAGCTGCCGCCCGAGGGCGAACTGGCCGCCCGCTTCGGCGTCTCGCGGCCGACGGTGCGCGAAGCGCTGGCGCGGCTGCGCTCCGACGGGGTGATCGCCTCGCGCCGGGGTTCGGGCAGCCATGTGATCCAGCCGCCGGGCGTGGCCACCGCCGCGGTCACCCCGATCGAGAGCCTGGCCGACATCGAGCGCTACTACGCCTTTCGCAGCTGCGTCGAGAGCGGTGCGGCGGCGGCGGCCGCTGAATTCCGCCAGCCGGCCGACCTGCTGGCGATCCGCGCCGCGCACGACGCCCTGGTGGCCTCGCGCGACGGCGGGCCGGCCAGCATCGAGCTCGACGTGCGCTTCCACCTGGCGCTGGCCCAGGCCTCGCACAACCCGTTCTTCGTGGCCACCATCGAGACCGGCGTGGCGCCGATCCGGCAGTTCATGGAGCTGGCCGGCAGCTATGCCGACACGCCGCGCGACGACCCGGGGCAGGCGGTGCATGCCGAGCATCTGGCGATCGTCGAGGCGATCGAGCGGCAGGCGCCGGCCGAGGCGGCGGAGGCCGCGCGCCAGCATGTGTCGTGCGCGCGGCGGCGTATCTTCGAAGGCACCCGGCTGCGCTGACCGGGCCGGCGACGCGACGCGGTATGCCCGTCAGTCGATCAGCACCGGCGCGTCAGGCAACTCGTTGGGATGGGCCGCGCCGTCGCCCGCCGTCGGGAAGTAGGTGGTGAGCAGGGTGCCCACGTTCTGCAGCGCCTGGGTCAGGCCGTCCTGGTAGCGGCCGGCACCAAAGGCGTCGCCCATGTGGGCCACCAGGTGCTGCCACTGGCCAGGGCCGACATGCCGGTTCAGGCCGCGGTCGGCGACGATCTCGATGGCGTGGTCGGCCAGCAGCAGGTAGATGAGCACACCGTTGTTCTCCTCGGTGTCCCAGACCCGCAGCTTGCCGAAGAGGGTCACCGCGCGCTCGCGCGGCGTGGCGCCGCGCCAGAGATAGCTGGTGGGCAGCCCGGCCTCGATGCACATGCGGATCTGGCCGGTGTGGTGGCGTTCGCTGGCGGCCACCAGGCGCTGCAGTTCGGCCACCAGCTCGGTGGGAACCGCCTTGCGGATGTCGCGCTCGTCGCGCCAGCGGTGCCGCACGATGCGGGCGATCTTCGAGAAGAAATGTGCCATGGGGTCTCTACCTGATCACCAGTCGCCGGAGGCGCCGCCCCCGCCGAAATCGCCGCCGCCACCGGAGCGGAAGCCGGTGTTGCCGCCGCTCGATCCGCGCGAGCCGCCGCCCATCATGTTGCCGAAGCCGCCCCCGGCGATCACGCCGCCGGTGGACGAGCGCGGCCAGCCGCGCGGCGACAGCCCGGTCCAGGACAGCATGCCCAGGCCCCAGGCCAGCACCGCGGCCACGCCGGCGGCGATCAGGCTCCAGGTGAACAGGAAGGCCAGCCCGCCGACGACGCCCGCCGCTGCCACCGCCGCCAGCCGGCGGCCGACCACCCGCCGCAGCACGCCGCCCAGCAGCGGCACCGCGATGAACAGGAACACCGCCAGGTCGAACCACTGGAAACCGCCGGCATTGCGCGGCGTGGCCGGCTCGCCGTCGATCGAGGCCTGCGCCGCGTCGGGACCGGGCGGGTTGGGCGAGGGAAGGGCCTCGGCGCGGATGCGGGTCTCCAGGCGGTCGAGCGCGCCGGTCAGGCCGCCGACATAGTCGCCCACCCGGAAGGCCGGGGTGATGGCCTCGTCGATGACTTCCTTGGCGGCCAGGTCGGGGATCGCGCCCTCGAGCGCCTTGGCGACCTCGATGCGCACCTTGCGGTCGCGCTTGGCGACGATGATGACCAGCCCGTCGCCGATGGCGCGGCGGCCGATCTTCCAGGTGTTGCCGACCCGGTTGGCATAGGCGGCGATGTCTTCCGGCGCCGTGGTCTGCACCATCAGGATGGCGACCTGCGAACCGGTGGCCTGCTCGAAGTTCACAAGCCGCGCCTCCAGCGCGCTCTTCTGCGCCGCATCGAAGGTGGCGGTGTTGTCGGTGACATGCATCGACGCGGCCGGAATCGGCTGCAGCTTCTGGGCCTGCGCGGCCGGTGCGAACAGCATCAGCAGCAGGCTCAGCAGCACCAGGGCGAACACGGCGGCCGCGGCGCGGCCACGGCCGCCGTGTGGCGCCGGGCCGACCGGTGACCGCTGCGAGGAAAGCGAAACGAGGATCAAACGGACGAGCTCCTGTCAGCGCGCCGGCTGCGGCGTGAGGTTGCCGGTGCCGGTGCCGAAATCGACCGTCGGCGCCCGGCCGTCCTGCGCGCCGGCGCTGGCGGTGAACGCCGGCTTGGGCGTGTAGCCGAAGATGCGCGCGGTGATGTTGGTGGGGAAGCTGCGGGCCTTTACGTTGTAGGCCTGCACGGTCTGGATATAGCGGTTGCGGGCCACGGTGATGCGGTTCTCGGTGCCTTCGAGCTGCACCCGCAGGTCGCGGAAGGCGCGGTTGGCCTGCAGTTGCGGATAGGCCTCCGACACCGCCAGCAGCCGCGACAGCGCGCCGCCGAGCTGGCTCTGCGCCTGCTGGAAGCGCTCGAAGGCCTGCGGATCCTTCAGGGTTTCCGGGGTGACCTGGATGGCGGTGGCGCGGGAGCGGGCCTCGATCACCTGGGTGAGGGTGTCCTGCTCGAACTTGGCCTCGCCCTTGACGGTGGCGACCAGGTTCGGCACCAGGTCGGCGCGGCGCTGGTACTGGTTCTGCACCTCGCTCCAGGCGGCGTTGGATTCCTCGTCGAGGCTCTGGAAATCGTTGTAGCCGCAGCCGGTGAGCAGTGTCGCCAGCAGCAGGCCGAACAGGGTGTGGGTGAGTTGTCGCATGGGGGGGGTGCGTGGGTGCGCGTGGGGTGGTGCCGCGAGCCGGGCTCGGCAAAACGCGGAGTCTGACACAGGCACCCCGCGGCTCCGTAGGCCGTCGGCACCATCTGCTGTGCGTGCCCCGGCTATGCTCGGCAACCGCACTGCGCCCCATCTTTTTCAGGAGAGCCGACCATGAGCCCAGCCACCGCCGTACCGACGCTCCTCACCGGACGGGGCTGACGATGCGCAGCAGCCGCATCGGCGCCACCGCCGCGGTCGGCGGCCGGCCGGACGACATCGAGGCGCAGTTCTACGACGCCCTGCGCAACGCCGACCTGGCCCGGCTGATGGCCTGCTGGGCCGACGAGGACGACATCGTCTGCGTGCACCCCGGCGGCCCGCGCCTGGTGGGCATGGCGCAGATCCGCGCCAGCTTCGAGGCCCTGTTCGCGCGCGGCCCGCTGCAGCTGCGCATCGAGGAGGTGCGCCGCGTCGACACCCTGGCCAGCAGCGTGCACAGCGTGGTGGAGCGCGCCACGCTCGACCTGCCCGAAGGCACGCGCGAGGCGGTGGCGGTGGCCACCAACGTCTTCCATAAAACCGCCCAGGGCTGGCGCCTGGTGGCCCACCACGCCAGCCCCGGCACCGTCGGCGAGCCGGGGCCCCGCGCCGAGGCGGCGCAGACCCTGCACTAGCCGCCGTGCCGGCACCGGATTTCAGCGCCGCCTACCGCGCGCCGTGGTGGCTGCCCGGCGGCAACCTGCAGACGGTGTGGCCGGCGCTGTTCGGCCGGCGCGGCGACGGCCGGCCGCCCCGCTACCGGCGGATGCGCTGGGATACGGCCGACGGCGACTTCGTCGATGTCGACTGGCTGCAGGAAGACGACATCGCATCGCCACCGGCTTCGGCGCCCGGACGCCCATTGCTGGTGCTGTTCCACGGGCTCGAGGGTTCGTCGCGCAGCCAGTATGCCGAGGCCTTCGCCGCGGCGGCCGCGCAGCGCGGCTGGGCTTTCGCGGTGCCGCATTTCCGCGGCTGCGGCGGCACCCTGAACCGCGCGCCGCGGGCCTACCATTCCGGTGATTTCGAGGAGATCGGCTGGTTGCTGCAGCGCCTGGGCGATCTGCACCGGCAGGCGCACGGCGACGCGCCGGTGCTGGCGGTGGGCGTCTCGCTGGGGGGCAACGCGCTGCTGCGCTGGGCCGAGGAAGCGGGCGCCACCGCCCGGCGGCAGGCCGTCGCGGTGGCGGCGGTGTGTTCGCCGATCGACCTGGCGGCCGGCGCCCGCGCCATCGGCAGCGGCTTCAACCGCCATGTCTACACCCGCATGTTCCTGGCCAGCATGAAGCCCAAGGCGCTGGCCAAGCTGGCGCAGTTCCCGGGGCTGTTCGATGCCGAGGCCCTGGGCGCGGCGCGCGACCTGCATGCCTTCGACGATGTCTTCACCGCGCCGCTGCACGGCTTTCGCGATGCCGAGGACTACTGGGCGCGCTGCTCGGCCGGGCCGCGGCTGGGCGAGATCCGCCTGCCCGCCCTGGTGCTGAATGCGCTCAACGACCCGTTCGTGCCGGCCGCCTCGCTGCCGGCGGCGGTGCGGGGAGAATGGGTGCGGCTGTGGCGGCCGGCGCAGGGCGGCCATGTCGGCTTTCCGGCGGGCGCGCTGCCGCCGGGCCATGTCAACGCCATGCCCGCGGCCGTCTGCGACTGGCTGGCCGGGCATGCCGCCGGCGCGCCCCGCTGACAACCCGACAACGCCGGAGAAAACGACCGATGGACGACCTCGTCAAGCAAGCCATGGCCAAGTGGCCCAACGTGCCCGACTGCTTCGGCTGGCTGGGCCTCGACGCGCGCGGCGACTGGTACATGCGCGACGACGCCGCGCAGGCCGCCGGCCGCTTTCCCGACAGCCCGCAGAGCCGGGGCGCGGTGCTGCGCCACGAGCAGCTGCTGGGCTTCATCGCACGCAACTACGCGGGCGATGCGCAGGGCCGCTGGTTCTTCCAGAACGGTCCGCAGCGGGTGTACGTGGAGCTGGAATGCGCGCCCTACGTGTGGCGGGTGGCGCCCGATTTCAGCGCCACCGCGCACACCGGCGAGCCGGCCGGCGCGGTGCGGGAAGCGTTGCTCGACGAACACGGAAAGCTGTACCTGGCGACGCCGCTCGGGCTGGGGCTGGTGCACACGCTCGACATGGTGCATGCCGCCGAGGCGGTGGAGTCGGGGGTGTGGAACCCGCTGCCGGTGCGGGCGGAAGCGCTGGAATCGCGCTGCGGATTCCAGCGCCACCCGGTCGCCTGAAGCATCCGGGGCGCCTGCTTGCTCAGCGGGCGGCGTTCACCATGTATTCGACGGCGGCATGGATGTCGGCGTCGGAAGCGGCAGAGCCACCCTTGGGCGGCATCGCGCCCTTGCCCTTGATCGCGCTCTGGGTGAGGGCGTCGATACCGGTGGCGATACGCGGCGCCCAGGCGGCCTTGTCGCCGAACTTCGGCGCGTTGGCGACACCGGCGGCATGGCACAGCTGGCAGGCCTGCTTGTAGAGCGCTTCGCCGGCACCGCCACCGGCCGCAGCCACCGGTGCTGCAGTGGCCGCCGCAGGTGCGGGGGCGGGTGCGGCGGCAGGTACGGCGGCAGGTGCCGCAGCAGGCGCAGCCGCGGTGCCGGCGGCCGCCGCTGCAGCCGGTGCCGCGGCGGTGGCGGGAGCCGCGCCGGCCGCATCGGCCGTGGGCGCAGCGGCCGGCCGGTCGGGCATGGCGAACTTGGCGCCGGCCGCGTTGGCCATGTAGACCACCGCCCGGCCGATCTCCACGTCGTCGAAATCACCGCCGCCCTGCGGCGGCATCGCGTTCTTGCCGGCCAGCGCGGAGTGCAGCAGGGTGTCGTAGCCGTGCGCGATGTGCGGCGCCCAGGCGGCCGCGTCGCCGAACTTCGGCGCCCCGACCAGGCCGGGGGTGTGGCAGGTGGTGCACTGCGCCTTGAAGACTTCCTCGCCCGACTTGAGCGGGCGGTTGGCATCGCGGATCTCGACGCTGCCGATGCGCTGGATGCGGGCCTCGACCGCCTTCTGCTGGTCGGCCGCGCTGACGCCCGGCGCGGGCTTGGTGCCTGAGGTGACGAACATCACCAGGCCGATGATCACGAGGATCGGCACCACGAAGGAGAAGAACACCGCGACCAGCAGCTGCTTGGGATTCTTGATCGGGCCGCTGTGTGCCGCGTGGGCATCTTCTGCCGGATGTGTCTCGCTCATGGGGCTTGGCGTCCTCAGCTTTTTATCGGGGGATTCTGCCCACGATTATAAGGAGACCCCCCCGCCGCGAGGCAGGCGCGAAGGGGGGGTTTCCCATGAGGCTCAGCGTGTCGCGCTGGCCGCGGGCACGGCCGGGTCGATCGCCGACGCGCTGGCGCCGAGCTCCGGCGCGTCGGTCCAGCCGCCGCCCAGCGCACGGTACAGCGCCACCTGGTTCTGGCGCTGCGCCAGCCGGGTCTGCACCACCAGCTGCTGCGCGGTGAACAGCGAACGCTGTGCGTCGAGCAGGTCGAGGTAGGTGGAGACGCCGTTGCGGTAGCGCAGGTCGGACAGCTCGAAGCGGCTGCTCTCGGCCTGCGCCTGCGCCTGCAGCGCGCGCAGCTGCTCGGCCAGCGTGGCCTCGCCGGCGAGCGCGTCGGAGACCTCGCGGAAGGCCGACTGGATCGACTTCTCGTACTGCGCCACCGCGATGTCGCGCGCGGCCTGCGCGGTGGTGAGGTTGGCCCGGTTGCGGCCGGCGTCGAAGATCGGCAGCAGCGCCGACGGCGACAGGGTGAAGGCCCAGTTGCCGTCCTTGAACAGGCCCGACAGCTCGTTGCTGGCGGTGCCCGCCTGCGCCGTCAGGCTGATGCGCGGGAAGAACGCCGCCCGCGCCGCGCCGATGTTGGCGTTGGCCGCGCGCAGCTGCTGCTCGCTCTGGCGGATGTCGGGCCGGCGCGCCAGCAGGTCCGACGGCAGGCCGGCCTGCAGGTCCGGAAACGGCGCCGCGTCGGCCAGGCGGTTGCCCGCCAGGCTGGTGCGGATGTCCGGCGGGATCGGTTGGCCGAGCAGCAGCACCAGGGCGTTCTCGTCGGTGGCGCGCAGGCGCTGGTTCTGCGCCAGGGTGGCGCGGGCGCTCTCGGCCAGCGATTCGGCCTGCCGGAAGTCGAGCGCCGACGACACGCCGTTGTCCAGCCGCAGCTTGGTCAGGCGCACCGAATCCTCGCGGGTGGCGACGGTGCGGCGCGACAGCTCCAGCAGTTCCTCGTCGGCCTGCAGCGCCAGCCAGGCGCTGGCCACGCCGGAGACCAGCGAGGTCTGCGCCGCGCGCCGGCCCTCTTCGCTGGCCAGGTAGGCGGCCAGGGCCTGTTCCTTGAGGCTCTGCAGCCGGCCGAAGAAGTCGAGCTCCCAGGCGGTGACCGCCAGCCCGACCTGGAAGTAGTTGGTGATGCCGCCGTTGAAGGTGTTGGGCGCGCGGCTGGCGTTGACGCCCAGGCCGACCGAGGGGAACTGGTCGGCGCGGCGGATCTGGATCAGCGCGCGCGCCTGCTCCACCGCCAGCACGGTGGCGCGCAGGTCGCGGTTGCCCTGCAGCGAGATGCCGACCAGGCGCACCAGGCGCTCGTCGCTGAAGAACTGGGTGTAGGGCAGCTCGGCCGGCACCAGGCCGGCGCTGCTGCGCGGCGCCATGCCGGCGATCTCCGGGGCCGGCGGGAAGGCGGCCTCGACCGGCGGCGCCGGGCGCTCGTAGGTCGGGATCAGGCTGCAGCCGGCCAGCAGCAGGGCCGCCGCGGCGGCTGCCGCCAGGGCGATGGGCTGTTTACGCATGGTCATGTGCATCCTTGGGAGTGCCCGCGGCGGGGGCTTCTTCGCCGACGCCGGCCGCGTGGGCATGTTGCTCGTACATCTGCTGCTGGCGCTTGCTGCCCTTGAAGAAGCCGCGCACCAGCACGAAGAACACCGGCACAAAAAATACCGCCAGCACGGTGCCGGTGATCATCCCGCCGATCACGCCGGTGCCGATGGCGCGCTGGCTGGCCGAGCCCGCGCCGGAGGCCAGGGCCAGCGGCAGCACGCCCAGCATGAACGCCAGCGAGGTCATCACGATCGGCCGGAACCGCAGGTGGGCGGCGGCCAGCGCCGATTCGATGACGCCCTTGCCGGTGGCCTGCAGGTCCTTGGCGAACTCGATGATCAGGATCGCGTTCTTCGCCGACAGGCCGATGATGGTGATCAGGCCCACCTGGAAGTACACGTCGTTGCTGTAGTTGCGCAGCAGGGTGGCCAGCAGCACGCCGATCACGCCCAGCGGCACCACCAGGATCACCGCCAGCGGGATCGACCAGCTCTCGTAGAGCGCGGCCAGGCACAGGAACACCGCCAGGATCGCGAAGCCGTAGAGGATGGTCGACTGGGAGCCGGCGATCTTCTCCTCGCGGGTCAGGCCGGTCCACTCGTAGCCGAAGCCTTCGGGCAGCTGCTTGGCGAGGGTTTCCATCTCGCGGATCGCGTCGCCCGAGCTGTAGCCGGCGGCCGCGGCGCCGTCGATGCGCATCGACGGATAGCCGTTGTAGCGCACCGTCTGCGTCGGGCCGGTGACCCAGCGGGTGGTGGCGAAGGCCGACAGCGGCACCGGCGCGCCGCGGGTGTTCAGCGCGTTGAGCTTGAGCAGGTCGTCGGGCTGCATGCGCGAGGGCGCATCGGCCTGCACCACCACCCGCTGCAGACGACCCTGGTTGGGGAAGTCGTTCACGTAGGAGGAGCCGAGCGCGGTCGACAGCGCGGTGTTGATGGCGCTGAAATCGACGCCCAGCGCCTGCGCGCGTTCGCGGTCGATGTCGATGCGCAGCTGCGGCGCGTCTTCCAGGCCGTTCGGCCGCACCTGCGCCAGGATCTTCGACTTGCCCGCCATGCCCAGCATCTGGTTGCGCGCGGCGACCAGGGCGTCGTGGCCCTTCCCGGAGCGGTCCTGCAGGCGGAAGGTGAAGCCCGAGGCGGTGCCCAGTTCCGGAATCGCCGGCGGCGACAGCGGGTAGATGAACGCATCGCGCACACCCGACAGCGCACCGAAGGCGCGCCCGGCCAGCGCCTTGGCGCTGTGGGCCTCGCCGTCGCGTTCGTCCCAGGGCTTGAGCGTCACGAAGGCGAGTGCCGCGTTCTGGCCCTGGCCCGAGAAGCTGAAGCCCAGCACGCCGACCATGCTGCGCACTTCCGGCTGCTTCAGGATGAAGGCCTCGACCTGCTCGATCACCGCGCGGGTGCGCTCCTGGGTGGCGCCCGGGGGCAGCTGCACGTTGACGATGATGTTGCCCTGGTCCTCGTCCGGCAGGAAGGAGGACGGCAGCCGGATGAACACGAAGGCCACCACGCCGATGATGACGGCGTAGATGATCATGTAGCGGCCGGCGCGCTTGAGCATGCGCGCCACCAGGCCCTCGTAGCCCTTGGCGGTGCGGGTGAAGCCGCGGTTGAAGTAGCCGAAGAAGCCCTTCTTCTCGTGGTGGCCGCCCTTTTCGATCGGCTTGAGCAGGGTGGCGCACAGCGCCGGCGTGAGCGACAGCGCCAGGAAGGCAGAGAAGGCGATCGAGGTCACCATCACCGCCGAGAACTGGCGGTAGATGTTGCCGGTGGAGCCCGAGAAGAAGGCCAGCGGCACGAACACCGAGATCAGCACCACCGTCACGCCGATGATGGCGCCGGAGATCTGGCCCATCGCCTTGCGGGTGGCCTCGAGCGGCGGCAGCCCCTCCTCGGACATGATCCGCTCGACGTTCTCCACCACCACGATGGCGTCGTCGACCACGATGCCGATCACCAGCACCATGCCGAACATGGTCAGCACGTTGATCGAGAAGCCCAGCGCCAGCAGCGCGCCCATGGTGCCCAGCAGGGCCACCGGCACCACCACCGTCGGGATGATGGTGTAGCGGATGTTCTGCAGGAACAGGAACATCACCAGGAACACCAGCACCACCGCCTCGACCAGGGTCTCGGCGACCTGCTTGATCGAGATGGTCACGAAGTCGGAGCTGTCGTACGGAATGTCCCACTTGATGCCCGGCGGGAAGTACTGCTGCAGCGCCTTCATCCGCTCGCGCACCGCGGTGGCGGTGGCCAGCGCGTTGCCGCTCGGCGCCAGCTGGACGCCGATGCCGATGGCCGGCTTGCCGTTCAGGCGCGCCGAGGTGGAATACGCCTGCGCGCCGAGTTCGATGCGGGCCACGTCCTTCAGCTTGACGGTGGAGCCGTCGGTGTTGGCGCGCAGCACGATGTTGCCGAAGGCCTCCACGTTGGAGAGCTGGCCGGTCACCACCACCGTCGCCGAGATCGACTGGCCGGTGATGTTGGGCAGGTCGCCGATGCTGCCCGAGGCCACCTGGGCGTTCTGGTTGCGGATGGCGGTGACGACGTCGCCCGAGGACAGGTTGAAGCCGGTCAGCTTGGCCGGATCGATCCAGATGCGCATCGAACGCTCGGTGCCGAACAGCTGGGCCTGGCCCACGCCGTTGATCCGCTGGATTTCAGGCAGCACGTTGCGCGAGGCGTAGTCGCCCACCGCGAACACGTCGTACTTGGGATCGTCGGACGACAGGATGGTGAACAGCAGGAAGTTGGCGCGCGACTTGTCGACACGCACACCCTGCTGGGTGACGGCCGCCGGCAGGCGCGGCGTGGCGCGCGACAGCCGGTTCTGCACGTCCACCTGGGCCAGATCGGGGTTGGTGCCGTTCTGGAAGGTGGCGGTGATGGTGCCGGTGCCGTCGGCCTGGCTGACCGACTCCATGTAGATCATGCCGGGCGAGCCGTTGAGCTCGCGCTCGATCACGCTGATCACGCTGTCTTCCAGCGTCTGGGCCGAGGCGCCGGGATAGGCGACGGTGACCACGATGGCGGGCGGCGCCACCGTCGGGTACTGCGAGACCGGCAGCTGGGTGATCGAGACCGCGCCGATCACGATCATGAACAGCGCGATCACCCACGCGAAAATCGGTCTGTCGATAAAGAACTTGGCCATGCAGGCGCTCCCTGATTACTTGGCCGCCGGGGCCGGAGCCGCGGCGGGGGCTGCGGCGGGTGCCGAGCCGGGGGCCTGCCACGGGACGGCCTTGACCGGCGTGCCGGGCGGGGCCATCTGCAGCTTCTGGAAGCCGTCGACCATCACCTGGTCGCCGGCCTTCAGGCCTTCGGTGACCACCCACTGGTTGTCCTTGGAACCGTTGACCTTGATCTGGCGCGGCGTGATCTTGCCGTCGGCACCCACCACCGACACCGAGTCGCCCTGCTGGGTGCGGGTGACGGCCTGCTGCGGCACCAGCATCGCGTTCTGCACCTGCGCCTGCTCGATGCGCACCCGCACGTACAGGCCCGGCAGCAGCACGCCGCCGGGGTTCGGCACCTCGGCGCGCAGGGTGATCTGGCCGGTGGTGGCGTCCACCGACAGGTCGGCGAACAGCAGCTTGCCGGTCTGCGGCAGCACGGTGCCGTCTTCCTGGACGATATGCACCACCGCCGCCTCGGCGCCGGCGGCGCGCTGCAGCTGGCCCTTCTGCATGGCGGCGCGCAGGCGCGACACCTCGGCCACCGACTGGGTGAAGTTCACATACACCGGGTTGATCTGCTGGATGACGGCCAGCTGGGTGGCCTCACCCTGGCCGACCAGCGCGCCTTCGGTGACCAGCGAGCGGCCGATGCGCCCGGAGATGGGCGCGGTTACCTGCGCATAGCCGAGGGTGATCTGCGCATTGGCCACGGTGGCCTTGCTGACCGCCACATCGGCCTGGGCCTGCTTCTCGCTGGCCTGGGCGTTGACATAGTCCTGCCGGCTGATGGCGTTCACCTCGACCAGCGGCTTGTAGCGCTGCACCGTGGCGCTGGCCTGGGCCAGGTTGGCTTCGGCGCGCTGCAGCGAGGCGGCGGCGCTCTGGGCGCTGGCGGCGTACGGACCCGGATCGATCTGGTAGAGCACCTGGCCGGCCTTCACGTCGCTGCCTTCGGCGAACAGGCGCTTCTGCAGGATGCCGGCGGCGCGCGCCCGCACCTGGGCGATGCGCGAGGCCTCGATGCGGCCGGGCAGCTCGGTCTCGATGCCGACGTTGCCGGGCTGCACCGTCACCACGCCCACCTGGGGCGGCGGCATGCCACCGCCCGGCGGGCCGCCGGCGGCAGCGGGCGCGGCGTCCTTCTTGCCGCAGGCCGACAGGGCGAGGGTGGCGGCGAACAGCAGGGCGATCGAAGACGCGAGCGCAGGCGAGCGCGCCGGGAACGGGGAATTCCACGAAGCAGACATGGAGGGTCCTTCCAGAGACGGAGACAGGGAGAGGCGAAGAAGAGGAGCGGGCATCGGCAAATGGCCGGCGGTGGGGCGCAAGCACATTCCGCACCGTAGCGCATGGTTACAGCCGCGCGTGACCGGAGTATACATACAATGATGAATGTAAATACGACCGTCGACCGCCGCCCGGGTGTTCGCGGCCCAGCACCTACCGCACGACAAAGGCAGACATATGGTGCGCCGCACAAAAGAAGAAGCCCAGGCCACCCGCAGCCAGCTGCTGGACGCGGCCGAACAACTGTTCCAGGCCCAGGGAGTCTCGCGCACCTCGCTGCAGGAGATCGCCGCCGCCGCCGGCACCACCCGCGGCGCGATCTACTGGCATTTCAAGGACAAGGCCGACCTGTTCAACGCGATGATGGAACGGGTCTCGCTGCCGATGGAGGAAACCATCCAGCACCTCGGCGACGACCCGGCCGCCGACCCGGTGCAGGACATCCGCGCTGCGGTGCATGCCGCGTTGCGCATGGTCACCGACGACCTGCAGGTGCGCCGGGTGTTCGAGATCGCCACCCACCAGGTCGAATACGTGGAGGAACTGCAGGCGGTCAAGCTGCGCCACCTCAGCGTGCGCAACGACTGCCTGGCGAAGATCGAGAAAGGCATCGTGCACGCGGCCGTCCGCCGCGGTGTCACCCTGGCGCCACCCGCCGGGCTGGCGGTGCACGGCCTGCATGCGCTGGTCGACGGGCTGATCCAGAACTGGCTGCTCGACGTCGCCGCCTTCGACCTGGTGGCGTGCGGCTGCCATGCGGTGGACATCTACCTGCGCGGGCTCGGCCTGCTGCAGCACGAGCCGGTGCCGGTACCGGCTCGGGCGCCCGTCCACGCCTGAGCCCGCCCTCAGGCCTGTACCGCCGCCTCCGCCGCGGCGCGCGGCCATAACGCCAGCCCGCCCGCCAGGCTCCAGGCCTGCGCATGGCCCAGCCGGCGCAGCGCGCGCGCGGCCTGGTGGCTGCGGTTGCCGCTGCGGCAGAAGAACAGCAGCGGCGTGCCCGGCGGCAGCTGCAGCCAGTCGGGCAGCGCATCGGCCAGCCCCGACAGCGGCACCGCCTGCAGGCGGGCGTCGCCGCCCAGTGCCGGCGCCGCGCCCATGCGCTGCTCGTAGGGCTCGCGCACGTCGATCACCCGCAGGCCGGGGTGCGCCCGCGCCAGCGCCAGCACCGCGGCCGGCGCCAGCTCGGCCGACGGCGCTGCCGCCGCCGTGCCCGCCCGCTCGGCCTGCAGCGTGGTCGCCAGGTGCTCGCCGTCGTCGTGCGCCGGCAGCAGCAGGGCGTCGTCCGGCAGGCAGTGCTGCAGCGCCAGCGCCCCGGTGTCGCCGACGAAGGCCGAGCGCAGCCGGCCGTCCTGGTGCAGCAGGTACACCGCCACCGACGGCGCACCGGCCGGCGCGGCCAGCCGTGTCAGGTGCCGGCCACCCAACGGCACCCGCTCGTCGCCGAGCGGCCAGCCCTGCGCATCGACGACACCGCGCGCCAGCGATGTCGCCATCGACTCGCGCAGCGCCGCCGCCGCCGCGGTGACCGGACCGGTGCTCAGCACCGCGGCCACGGTGTAGCCCTGGCAGCCGACCCACTGGGCGATGCGGGCGGCGAGCGCCGGCACCGGGTCGATCACCACGCAGCGCCGGCTGGCGGCATCGGCCAGCAGGTAGCAGCAGGCGCCGTCGACGACGAAGCGCACCAGGCCGTCGGCCGGCAGGCGCTGATCGGGCTCGGCCTCGTTCAGGCAGCTGGCGCGCAGCGAGGCGCCGCAGGCGCGGATGCGGGCGCAGGCCTCGTCGATGAAGGCCGCATCCACCGCCGGGCCGAACGACATCCGCACCGCCGACGCGGTGCGCCAGGCCGGCAGGCCCATGGCTTCCAGCACATAGCTCGGCAGCGCCTTCGACGCGCTGCAGGCCGAGCCGCCGCTGACCCGCACGCCCGCCGCGTCGAACAGGTCCAGCAGCAGGCGCGAGGCGATGCCGGGCACCGAGAAATTCAGCGTCGTCGGCAGGCACAGCGGCGGCGGCGCGTTGAACACCACGCCGGCGAAGGCGTCCTGCAGCGCGGCCGCCAGCCGGTCGCGGAAGTCGTGCAGGGTGGCGTGGTCGCGGAAGGTGCGGCCGTCCTCCAGCCCGGCCAGCACCGCGCCCAGCGCGGCGATGCCCGACATGTTCTCGGTGCCCGAGCGCAGCGCGCCTTCCTGTCCGCCGCCGGCCATCAGCGGGGTGAACGGCGCGCCTTCGCGCACATACAGCAGGCCGATGCCCTTGGGCGCATAGAGCTTGTGGCCGGAGAACGGCGCGTAGTCGATGCGCCGGGTGCCCAGCGCCAGCGCCATCTTGCCGAGCGCCTGCACGCTGTCGACCATCCACAGCGCCGGGCTGCCGGCCAGCGCGGCCTCGATGCCGTCCAGGTCGCTGGTCACGCCGGTCTCGTTGTTGGCCGCCATGGTGCACACCAGCCCGGCGCGCGGCGCATGGGCGCGCAGCCAGTCCAGGTCGTGGCGGCCGTCGTGGCCGACCGGGATCGCCAGCACCTGCAGGTCGAGCCCGAGCAGGCGGTTCCAGTGGCGGATCGCCTCCGGCACCGCCTTGTGTTCGGTGGCGCCGTAGAGCAGCAGTTCGGCGGCGCCGCCCCGGCCGGCGTCGCGCGCTTCCTTGAGCGCGGCCAGCGCCGACAGCACCGCGGTCTGGATGCCCTCGGTGGCGCCGCTGACGAACAGCAGCTGCCCGGACGCGGCGCCCAGCACCCGGCGGGCATGGGTACGCGCCGCATCGATCAGCACCCGCGCCTTCAGCCCGGTGCTGTGGATGCTGCTGGGGTTGCCGAAGGCGTCGGCCATCGCATCGAGGGCGGCGGCGCGGGCCTGGGCGAGCACGGGGGTGGTGGCGTTGGCGTCGAGATAGATTTCCATGGGGCGGCGGTGCGAGGCGAGGCGAGGCGGGGTAGCGGAGGACGCCTCTATTTTTCAGCGCGGTGCCCCGAAAGGAATTTCCTTTCGCCCGCGAAGATGGCCTATCGGTAGCAAGACTTGCTAGGGAAGCCGGGTGCGGGGAGGAAATCTTGTTTTCGTGCCTGCGCGGCGCAGAAGGCGGGGCTTCGCGCCGGCGCGGCCGCGAAGGCGAGCTAGAATGCGCAGCTCTGCGGCTGTAGCTCAGTGGATAGAGTATTGGCCTCCGAAGCCAAGGGTCGTGGGTTCGATCCCCGCCAGCCGCACCACATCTCCGGGCAGCGT
>JAKONS010000148.1 GCA_022701845.1 Burkholderiaceae bacterium | reverse complement strand
GTCGTCGTGGTCGAAGGAGAGGTAGATGCGGCCGTAGGGCGAGGGCATGACCAGCACACCGGCCTCGCGCAGCGCCAGGTGCAGCGCCTTCGAGAACGCGGGCGACGCGCGCCGGCTGGCTTCCTCGTAGGTGGCGGGTGCGACATCGCCCGGCCAAATGCTGAACACGGTGCCGAAGCCGCTGGTGGCGACCGCGATGCCCTCGGCGGCGAAGGCGGTTTCGATGAAGGACCGCAGCGCATCGCCCTGGGCCGCCAGCGCCGGATAGTCGCTGTCGCCCAGGCCCTGCAGGGTGGCCAGCAGCGCGGCACAGGCCATCGGGTTGCCGCTGAAGGTGCCGCCGCGCAGCACCCGGCCCTGCTCGAAGCCGGCCAGCACTTCCGGCCGGCCCACCACCGCCGACACCGGCACCCCGTTGCCGATGGCCTTGCCGACGGTGGCGATGTCGGGTGCCAGGCCCTCGCGCAGGCTGGTCAGGCCGGCGTACAGCCGAAAGCCCATCAGCACCTCGTCGACGATGACCAGCGCGCCGTGCCGGTGCGCCACCTCCTGCACATGCCGCAGATAGCCCGGCGCAGCCATGATGCAGCCCGCATTCGCCAGCATCGGCTCGACCAGCACCGCGGCGATGTCGTCGTCTTCCGCGAACAGCCGCTCGACATCGTCGAAGTCGTTGAAGCGCAGCAGGGTGGTGCGTTCGGTGGCCGGCCGGGCGCCGTCGGCGAAGGCCGCCTCGGCGGTGGTCACGTTGCCGAAGCTGACCTCGTCGAACCAGCCGTCGAAGCCGGCGGCCATCTTGGCGATGCGGCGGCGGCCGGTGAAGGCCCGTGCCGCGCGGCTGGCCAGGTGCACCGCCTCGCTGCCGGAGTTGGTGAACATCACCTTGCTCATGGCGCCGGTGAAGCGCGCCAGCGCGGTGGCGGCCGGGTGTTCGCGCACATGGGCCCAGGAGGGCGACGCGGCGTCGTGCAGCGCCCGGCCCACGCTCTCCAGCACCTCCGGCCGCGAATGGCCGAGCAGCACCGCGCCGAAGCCCAGCGCGGTGTCGATATAGCGCCGGCCGCGGTCGTCCCACAGGTACGCGCCGCGGGCCTTCTCGATGAAAAGCTTCTCGCCGTGCAGGTCGGGAAGAATGCGTGCCGAGCTCGAGACGTCACCCACCAGATTGCTCATAACCACTCCAGAAAAACCGATTCGGGCTGTCGAAGAAAAAGAGTCAGACCGCGCTGCCGGCGGCAGGCGCGGCGCGGGTCGGGACGGCCAGGGCCCGGAACCCCGGATCGTCCAGCGGATAGATCGGCCGCGCCTGCTTCAGGCCCAGTACGAACGGATCGAACACGGTCAGCCCCGGGGTGGCGATGCAGACGCAGTCGCCCCAGGCGCCGAACGCCAGCTTGAAGTGGTAGCCGGACTTCACCACCACCACCTCCGCCGCGTCCAGGTCGATGCCGACGTCGAGGAAACAGCCCGGGTCCTGGCTCATCAGCGGATTGCGGGTGACGAGCAGCGTGGCGCGGCCGGCCTGCAGCACCGCGTATTCGCCGATCTGCAGGGTGGCGCCGCGCATGAACGCGCCGCGGTTGCGGTACACGCCGACGCCGGTCGACAGCACCGTGCCGGTCAGCTGCAGCGGCGGCTCCGCGCCGGTGATGGCGAAGCCGACCGACACGGTGACCTGCGCGCCGGCGCCGGCCTGCCGGCACAGCGCGCAGGCGGCCGGGTCGGTGACCGGCGCCACGATGCGCAGCGGCGCGTGGTGGTCCAGCACCTGCCGCACCAGATGCAGGCTGTCGCCCGGCGCGCCGGCCAGCACCCGGTCGCCGAAGTCGCCCAGCACCACGCGCTGGCCGGCGGCCTGCGCCAGCACGTCGTCGAGTCCCGGCAGTTCATGGGTGAACTCGGCGCGGGCGGCCCAGAGTGCGTCGGCCAGCGTCTGCGCCAGTGCCGCCGCGCTGTCGCGGCCGCGCGCGTCGCGGGCATACACCACCACGGTCTGCCCGACACCGATGCCGTCGACGAACGGGTTGACGTTGAAGAGGGAGGCGTCGAGCAGTGCCGCGTCGGCCGCCACCCCTTCGCGGGCGATAGCGTGCAGCCGCTGCAGCGGGCCGCTGCCGGTCTCGTCGTTGCCGCCGGTCAGCATCGGCACCAGCACCCGCATGCCGACCGGGTGCAGTTCGCCCTTCAGGATGCCGGCCAGCACCGTGCCCACCCGCTCGCCGGTCGCGCCGGCGTCGCCGTGCGGATTGGTCTTGTAGGCCGAGGCGAAATCGAGGTGGTCGAGCATGCCGCCGCCGGCATGGCCGTGCAGGTCGAAGCCGGCCACGATCGGCACCGCGGGCCCGACGATCTCGCGCAGGCGGCGCAGCAGGTCGGCCTCGGCGCTGTCGAGGCTCTCGGTCTGGATGCAGCCGTGCAGGCACAGCGCGATGGCGTCGAGCGGGCCGGCGCGGGCGGCGTCGAGCAGGGCCGACAGGAGGTGTTCGTAGGCCTCGTCGGTGACCCGGCCGCCCGGACTGGCGCGCGCCGCGATCGACGGCACCAGCGCCCAGCCTTCGCGCAGGCCGGTGCGGATCAGGCCGCCCAGCACCGAGTCGGCCTGGGTGTTGGCGGTGACGACCTCGTCGCCGCGTTCGATGGCGAACGCCTCCAGCGGCGTGCGCAGCGGGGTGAAGCCGTGGGCCTCCTGGAAGATCTGGCCGACCAGCACCCGCGGCGGTGTTTCGCGGATCGCACCGGTGCGCATGGCGGTGCTCATTCGAGCCGGATGTTGCCGGCGTCGGCCAGGGCCTTGAACTTCCTGAGTTCGCTCTCCAGCAGCGCCTTGAACACCTCCGGCCTGCTGCCGACGCCGACGCCGGCGAACTTGTCCATCGTGGCCACCATGTCGGGCGAGGCCAGCACCCGGGCCGACGCGGCCTGCAGCTTGTTCACGATGTCGGCCGGGGTCTTGGCGGGCGCCACCAGGCCGAACCAGGAGCTGTCGTTGACCGGCTTGAGGCCGACTTCCTCGAAGGTCGGCACCGCCGGCAGCTGCGGAATGCGCCGCGGCGCGGCGACCGCCAGGGCGCGCAGCTTGTCGGTCTGGATGAAGGGCAGCGACGACGGCAGGTTGTCGAACACCGCGTCGATCTGGCCGGCCATCGCGTCCTGCAGGGCCGGGCCGGCGCCGCGGTAGGGCACGTGCAGGAGATGGGTGCGCGCGGCCTGGTTGAACAGCTCGCCCATCAGGTTGGCTTCCGAGCCGGGGCCGGGCGAGCCGTAGGTGAGCTTGCCGGACTGCTCCTTCTCCCTGGCCAGGAACTGGGCCATGTCGGTGACGCCGAGCTTGGGCGACACCGTCAGCACGTTGGGCACCGACACCAGCTGGGTCACCGGCGCCAGGTCGCGCAGCACGTTGTAGGCGAGCTTGGGGAACACCGCGGGGTTCACCGCATGGGTGGTGACGGTGGCCATGCCGATGGTGTAGCCGTCGGGTGCCGCCTTGGCGACGAAGTCCGAGCCGATGGCGCCGGACGCGCCGGCCTTGTTGTC
>JAKONS010000132.1 GCA_022701845.1 Burkholderiaceae bacterium | reverse complement strand
CGCTGGGACGGCGCGCTGCCGCCGATCCGCGCCTTCGACCCGCCGATGCCGGCGGCCGGGGCGCTGGCCGCGGTGCGGTCCGACGGCGAAAGTGCCAGTGAGGAACCAAGGTAACGGGCGCGCGCTGTCCAGCACGTACTGAGAAAATCTATACTTCATCAGTACTTTGAAGGACGTCGCCATGCTCAAGGAAGCGGTATTCACCATGAAGCTGGAACCGGAACTGCGGGCCGAATTCATGGCTGCCGCCGCCGCCGAAGAGCGTCCCGCATCGCAAGTCATGCGCGAATTGATGCGCGACTACATCGAGCAACGCCGGCATGCGCGTGACTACGATACCTACCTGAACGCCAAGGTCGACGCCGGCCGGGCATCGATGCGGGCAGGCCGTGGCCGGTCAAATGAAGAAGTGGAAGCGGCGTTCGCGGCCGGGCGGAACCGGATCGCTGCGGATCCGGTGTGAACGTCATTTGGACGCCCGAGGCGGAACAGGACCGAACCGACATCTGGGAATACATTTCCGCCCGCAATGCGGGCGCGGCCGTGCGTATGGACGAGCTTTTCAGCGACGCTGCCAGGCGACTGGCGGCCCATCCGAGGATGGGCAAGCCCGGACGAATCGCAGGCACCCGAGAGTTGATTCCGCACGAGCGATATCGCCTCGTCTACGAGATTGACCATGAAACCGTCTGGCTGCTGGCACTGGTGCACACGGCCCGCCAGTGGCCGCCCACCCGGTAATCGACGGGCAGCAGCGCATTCAGCCTCACTCGGCCTGCATGCCCACCTTGGCGATAAGCGCGGCCCACTTGGCGCGCTCGCCGGCCATCAGGCGGTTGAATTCGTCGGGCGTGCTGGACGCCGCCTCCATGCCGGCCGCCTCCAGGCGCTGGCGCACCTCGGGCTGGGCCATCACCTTGACCATGCCGGCGTTGAGCCGGTCGACCACCGCGCGCGGCGTGGCCGCCGGGGCCACCATGCCGTACCAGTTCATCAGGTCGTAGCCCGGCAGGCCGGATTCGGCGATGGTGGGCGTGTCGGGGAACAGGCGCGAGCGCTTGGCGGTGGTCACCGCCAGCAGGCGCAGCTTGCCGCCCTCGATCAGCGACTTGGCCGACGGATCGGCGAAGGTGACCGGCACCACCCCGCCCATCACGTCGGTCAGCAGCGGCGCGGTGCCCTTGTACGGCACATGCGTCATGCGGATGCCGGCCATGGTGTTGAACTGCTCGGCCGCGATCTGGCCGATGGTGGCGACGCCGCCGGAGCCGTAGTCGATCTGGGTGCCGGGCA
This sequence comes from Burkholderiaceae bacterium, assembly GCA_022701845.1. The sequence continues at coordinate 2,758 of JAKONS010000132.1, read as the reverse complement.
CCTTGCCGGCGGCGATCAGGCCGCGCACGTCCTTGAAGGGCGCGTTCGGGCTGGCCAGCAGCAGGTTCGGCATGGTCACCATCAGGCTGACCGCGACGAAATCCTTGCCGGCGTCGTAGGGCAGCTTGCGCAGCGACGGCCAGATGGTGAAGGAGCCGGGCGTGGCCAGGTAGACGGTGTAGCCGTCGGGCGCGCTCTTGGCGACGTAGTCGGTGCCGGTCAGGCCGCCGGCGCCGGCGCGGTTCTCGACGATCACCGTCGCACCGCCCAGTTCGGCGGCCAGGGGCGCGGCCACCGCGCGCGCCAGCACGTCGACGCCGCCGCCGGGCGGGAAACCCACCACGATGCGGATCGGCCGGCCGGCCTCGGGCCAGACATGGGCGGGCGACTGGGCCTGGGCCGCCGGCAGCGCGCCGAGCAGGCCGGCGGCGCAGGCCGCGGCCAGCAGGCCCCGGCGGGACGGGGGCGCGAACGAGGAAGGGCGCGAGCGGGAAACGGGTGTCATGGAAGGTCCTGGGAGCTGGTGGAAACCGGTGAATCGGGCGAATCGGGGCGAATCGGGTGATGGGTTCAGACCGGCGTGGCGGTGTCGGCCCATTCCCAGGCGACGAAGGCCAGCCGCTCGCCGGTGTGCACCACCGGGTCGGAGCGCAGGCCGATCAGCATGCCGTCGCGGACGAAGGCCGGCACCGGCTGCGAGCTGCCGTCGAGGCCGAGCAGCTCGCCGATCGATTCGCCGGCCCGCACCAGGTCGCCGGCGCGCACCCGCGGCACGAACAGGCCGCCCTCGGTGGCGGTGATCCAGCCGCGCCGGCTGACGGTGCGCAGCTGCGCCGCGCGTGCCGCGGGCTCGCCGCCGAGGATGCCCATCTGCTGCGCCAGCGCGAAGAAGCCCTGCTCGGCCAGCGCCACGTTGTCGGGCTGCAGCCGGCTGCCGCTGCCCAGCTCCAGCATGAAGGCGCGGATGCCCAGCGCCAGGCACTGGTAGTCGAGACCGCCGGCGATGTTGCCCGGCAGTTCGCCGCGGCCGCCGACATCCATGCGGCAGGACAGCGTCGGGAAGAAGCAGGACAGCGCGCTCAGCACCTGGTCCTCGGTCACGCTGCTCTCGGGATGCACCTTGTAGACCGCATACGGCCGCGCATCGAACAGCGGGTTCATCGTGTGCAGGTTGATCAGCGTGTCGGCCACGCCCGCGATCTCGCGCATCAGGGTGTGGGCCAGGCGCTCGCTGACCATGCCGTCGGCGTTGCCGGGATAGGTCTGGTCGAGGTCGAGCTCGTCGTAGGGGTTGCGCTTGCGGCGTGCATCCAGCGCCTGCGGGTTGCCGGTGGGCGTGACCACCACGTTGCCGGACATCGCCTGCGGATCGAGCGCGCGCACGAAGCGCAGCGCCGCCACCATGCCGTTGATCTCGTCGCCGTGCACCTGGCCGTGCAGCCACAGCGTCTTGCCGGGCCGCGCGCCGCGCACCGCCACCCAGGGCAGCTCGACCGGAACGCCGGACGCCATCGAGCCGGCGCGCAGCGTGCCGGAGGTGCGTGCGGGTGCGGTGTCGGACGCGAGCCAAGTACCGATCGAACCTGTGGAAGCCATCGAAAAACCTTTTGTCATTGCAGGGGACGGCGCCGGGAAACAGCGCCCTAACAGGCATCGTAGGTCGCCCGTTGCTCGCATTTCAAATTAGTTCATTCGCAAAATGCATTAATGAAACTGATGCTTCCGCGGCATCCGCCGACTTGGTGCATGTTTCGCGCCGTGCCGGTGCACCGCGTGCTCGAACCGCACCAAGGCGGCCGCCGGAACCAGCCGAATCGGCGGTCGTGGCAGCGGGCCGCTAACCCGCCGCGTCGGCGTCCGGCAGGCGCAGGCTGCTTTTCAGGTGCTCGAACACCTGGCGGGTGACCGGGTTGACCACGTTGGCCCGCACATACAGCCGGTACACCAGGTCCGGCAGCGGCGGCAGCCCGTCGGCCACGCCCAGGACGCGCAGGCTGGCATCGAGTTGTTCGGCCCCGCGCGCGGTCACGCCCAGCCCGGCCTGCACCGCGGCGCGCACGCCGATCAGGCTGCTGGAGCAGGTGCGCAAGGTCCAGCGGATCCCGGCGGCGTCGAGCGCTTCCTGGCTCAGCCGGCGAAAGATGCTGGGCACGTCGGTGGTGATCAGCGGCAGCGGCTGCGCCGGGTCGTGCAGATAACCCGCGGCGCACAGCCACACCGTGGGCGAGGTGCGCAGCACCAGGCTGTCGAGCTCTTCCTCGACCCGGTTCGAGATCACCATGTCGACCTCGCCGCGCTTGAGCGACTCCATCAGGAACGGGCTGCGGCCGATCGAGATGTCGAGCTGCAGCATCGGCGAACTGCGCGCCACCTCGGCCAGCAGCGGCGGCAGGATCGAGCCCGACACCTCCTGCGAGGCGCCGATGCGCAGCATGCCTTCCAGCGCGCCGTGCTGCAGGTTGCGCATCGCCTCGTCGTTGATGGCGAGGATCTGGCGCGCATAGATCAGCAGGCGCTGGCCGTGTTCGGTCAGGCGCTTCTGCCGGCCGCGCTTCTCGAACAGCGGGTGGCCGATCTGCTCCTCGAGCCGCTGCATCTGCTGGGTGACCGCCGACTGGGTGCGGCCCAGATGCAGCGCCGCCGCGGCGAAGCCGTCGTGCGCGACGATGGCCGACATCGATCGCAGGAGTTCGAGATCGAAGGTGTGCATCGATTAATTTTATTGATGTTTTTTGTGCCGCCGGTGAAGCGTCGCGGC
>JAKONS010000103.1 GCA_022701845.1 Burkholderiaceae bacterium | reverse complement strand
TGGCGCTGCCGGCCGACGCACCGGCCGAGAAGATCGGCGACGCGGTGCGCGCCTGGGTGAAGCGCGAGGCCAAGGCCGATTTCACCGCCCGCATGGACCGCTTCGCGCCGCTGCTGGGCGTGCGCTGGAGCCGCCTGTCGCTGACCGATGCGCGCACCCGCTGGGGCAGTGCCAGCGCCAGCGGCGCGATCCGGCTGCACTGGCGGCTGATGCACTTCCGCCCCGAGGTCATCGACTATGTGGTGGCGCACGAGCTGGCGCATCTGCTGCACATGGACCACAGCCCGCGCTTCTGGGCCGCGGTGGGTTCGGTGCTGCCCGACTACCAGGCCCTCCGCGCCGAACTGCGCGCCGACGCCGCGCCGCGCTGGTAGCCGCCTCCGACCTCAGACCGGCGCGGCGGCGTCGAAGGCTTTCGGCGTGGGCGCGGCACCGGCGCCGAAGCGCCAGCTCGACGCGGTCACGCCGCCGAACACATGGGCGTCGTGGTAGACCAGGGTGGAGGGATCGTCGCCCGCCGCGCCGGCCGCCACCATCAGCGGCACCAGATGGTCTTCCTGCGGATGCGCCAGCCGGGCCGACGGTGCCCGGTCCCAGCCGCGCAGGGCTTCGGCCCGGGATGCCGCCGATGCCGGCGCCAGCACCTGCCGCAGCCAGGCGTCGAAGGCGGCCGACGGCGCCGCCGCACCGGGGCCGAAATTGCGCAGGTTGTGGTAGCTCAACCCGCTGCCGACGATCAGCACGCCCTCGTCGCGCAGCGGCGCCAGCGCCCGGCCGGCGGCCAGGTGCGCGTCGACGTCGTAGCCGGTCTTCAGCGACAGCTGCAGCACCGGCACGTCGGCGTCCGGATACATCACCGCCAGCGGCGAGAAGGTGCCGTGGTCGAAGCCCTGGCGGTCGTCGAGCCCGGCCGGGATGCCGGCGGCCTGCAGCAGGTCGCGCACCCGGGCGGCGACCTCGGGCGCACCCGGCGCGTCGTAGCGGATCGAGTAGGTGTGCGGCGGAAAGCCGCGGTAGTCGTAGACCATCGGCGGGCGCGGCGTCGACATCACCTGGAAAGTGTCGGCCTCCCAGTGGCCCGAGACCACCAGCACCGCGCGCGGGGTGCGGCCGATCTGGCGCGGCATGTCGGCCAGCGACGCCTCCAGCGTGCCCAGGCGCTCGCGCATCTCGGGAATCCAGGGCCACGGCCCGCCGCCGTGGGAGATGAAATAGACGGGCAGGCGGGTGGTGTCGGGGGCGTTCATGGCGGCCATCCTAGCGAGCGCCGACCGGGCCTGCAGCGCCGCATGCCGATGCCCCGGCGGCGCACCCCGGCTGGCAGAATGTTCGCCCATGAACGCTCCCGACACCCCCGCTTCCGCCCCTTCGACGCCCGCCGCGGCACCGCTCGGCTATGCCGGCGACGTCAGCCCCCGGCAGGCCTGGGACTGGGTCAGCGCCGGCGCGGCGGTGCTGGTCGACGTGCGCACCGACGCCGAACGCGAATGGGTCGGCTTCGTGCCCGGCGCCATCGGCCTGGCCTGGAAGCAGTGGCCCGGCATGGCGATGAACCCCGGCTTCGACGAGGGCCTGCGCGCCGCGGCCGGGGAGGGTGGCGGCAAGCGCCTGGTGCTGCTGTGCCGCAGCGGCGTGCGCTCGGTGGCGGCGGCGCGGCGCGCCACCGAGCTGGGTCTGCAGGCCTACAACATCCTCGAAGGATTCGAGGGCGACCCCGATGCCGACAGGCACCGCGGCACGCTCGGCGGCTGGCGCCTGCAGGGCCTGCCGTGGAAGCAGAACTGAGGCCGCCCGGCGGCGCCAGATCGGCGTCGGCGATTTCTGGTGTATAGTCCGCAGTCCTCCCGCCGACACGGTGCGAGGGTTGCCTGCGCAGGCAAAGCCGGATCTCATAACGGCACGTCGGACAAGAATCGCCACGACGAGAAAAACAACTAGGTAGTTCCTGCAAGTGAAAATGCCGTAACGTGGGCCGCGTCAGAGCCCACGACCACACACCCGATCAAGCCCGCCTGGAGCCCGCTCCCGACGGGCTTTTTCACGTCCGCCGCTATCGGATCTCCACCGTGTAGCGGAACCGGTCCTTCGGCACCACCGACAAGCGCCACTCGACCACCCGGCCGGCGTGGTCGTGCATGGTCCGCTCGATGTTCATGCAGGAGTCGTCCGCGGCCAGGCCCAGCACCGCGGCGTCTTCGGCGCTCAGCGCGCCGATCGACAGCTCGTCCACCGCGCGCGACACCGCCACGCCGCAGACCGTGTCGTAGGCCGGGTACAGCAGCGCCGGCGACTCGGTTTTCAGATAGGCCTGCAGCGGCGCGAACAGGGGCAGCGGCAGCCAGATGTGCTCGACCAGCACCAGCTGCTCGCCGAACGAGCGGGTGCGGTGCAGATAGAGCGTCCTGCCGGCCTTGTCCAGGCCCAGCTTCTCGCGGATCGACGCGGTGGCACGGTCGGTGCGCATGCGCAGGATGGCGGCGGTGGGCACCTCGTCGGTCCGCGTGCCGCGAAACCGCACGAAGCGCAGCATCGACGCCCGCTCGTAGGCCCGGGTGACGAAGGTGCCCTTGCCGTGGATGCGCTCGACGATGCCCTCGTGCGCCAGCGCCTGCACCGCCTTGCGCAGCGTGCCCGCCGACACCCGGAACTCGGCTGCCAGCCGGTCTTCGCCCGGCAGCGCTTCGCCAGCCTTCCACACCCGCTCGACGATGCGGCGCATCAGCTCGTCCTTGATCTGGATGTGGCGGGGCAGGCGGTCGTCTATCGGGTTCTGCATGGGAGTGGAGGAGTGCACGGGATCGGGTTTCAGTCTAGTAGGACTTCGAGCAGGTCGCTCCAGCGCTTTTTGTCCTAAACTCCTGTACAGGTCTTGATGACGACGAACGAAAGGCGACGACCCGATGAACCACCGACCCCACTCACCCGAACGCCGGCAGATCCTGCGCATGGCCGCCGCCGCCCTGCCGCTGACCGGCATCGCCGGCTGCGCCGGCACGGCTGCCACCACCGCCACCGCCACCGGCTCCGCAGCCGGGCCCGGCGAGATCTTCGACAGCCACTGCCACATCATCGATCCGCGCTTCCCGATCATCGAGAACCAGGGCTACCGGCCGCCGGACTATCCCCTGGCCGACTACCTGCGCCAGTCGCGCCCGCTGGGCGTCACCGCCGGTGCGATCGTGTCCGGCTCGTTCCAGGGCACCGACCAGTCGTACCTGCGGGCGCTGCTGCCGCAGCTCGGGCCGCGCTGGGTCGGCGTGACGCAGATCGACCCGAACGCGCCCGACGAGGAGATCGCCGCGCTGGCCCGCATCGGCGTGCGCGCCACCCGGTTCAACCTGTTTCGCGGCAGCATCGACAACGTCGACGCGGTGGTGGCGCTGGCGCAGCGGGTGCATGCGGTGGGCCGCTGGCATGCCGAGATGTACGCCGACGCCGCGGCGCTGCGCCCGCATGTCGCCCGCCTGCAGAAACTGCCCCGGCTGGTCATCGACCACCTGGGCATGACCGAAGCCGGGCTGCCGGTGGTGCTCGACCTGGTGGATGCCGGCGTGCGCATCAAGGCCACCGGCTTCGGCCGGGTGACGATGAATGTGCCGAAGGCGCTGGAGGCGATCGCCCGCCGCAGCCCCGATGCGCTGATGTTCGGCACCGACCTGCCCTCGACCCGGGCCCGGCGCCCGTTCGAGCCGGCCGACATCGCGCTGGTGCGCCAGGTGCTGGGGGCCACGCTGGCCCGCAAGGCGCTGTGGAGCAACGCCGTCGCGCTGTACCGGCCGGGCGTCTAGCCATCCCTCCCGGCGCGCCGCACGATCCGCAGGACCCGCACGCGCGCGCCTCTCCCGCAACGAAAGAGACACATGACCCTCACCCGACGCACCGCCTGCACCGCCCTCGGCGCGGCCTGCCTGCCCGCTGCCGGCGCGAACGCCGCCAACGCCTTTCCGGACAAGCCGGTCAAGGTGGTCGTGCCCTTCGCCGCCGGCGGCAGTTTCGACCTGCTCGCCCGCCTGATCGGCGTGCGGCTCGGCGCCCTGTGGGGGCAGGCGGTGGTGGTCGACAACCGCTCGGGCGCCGGCGGCAACATCGGTGCGCAGGCGGTGCTCGCCGCGCCGGCCGACGGCTACACGCTGCTGTTCTGGGGCGACGGCGTACTGGCCAATCCGCTGCTGTTTCCGAAGCCGCCCTTCGACGCGCTGCGCGACTTCGCCGGCGTCGCGCTGGTGGCGACGGCGCCGCAGGTGCTGGTGAGCAGCCAGGATTCCCGCATCCGGTCGATGAAGGACGTGCTGGCCGCCAACCAGCCGCTCAACTACGGCACCGCCGGCAACGGCACCCCGGGCCACCTGGCGGCCGAACTGATGAAGCGCCGCGGCGCCGGGCAGCTGGTGCATGTGCCGTACCGCGGCGGCGGCCCGGCCATCGCCGACCTCATGGGCCGCCAGATCCAGCTGGTGTCGACCGGGCTGCCGGCCTGCATCGGTTTCATCCGCGCCGGCAGCCTGCACCCGGTGGCGGTGTCGTCGGCGCGGCGCCTGAAGCTGCTGCCGGAGGTGCCGGCCGTGGCCGAAACCCTGCCGGGCTACGAGGTCGACACCTGGTTCGGTTTCCTGGCGCCGAAGGCCACGCCACCGGACATCCGCCAGCGGATTTCCCGCGACCTGGCGAAGGTGCTGGCCGAGCCGGCCCTGCGCGCCCAGCTGGCCGAGGGCGGCTTCGAAGTCGCCACCAGCACGCCGGCCGAGCTGGACGCCAAGATGGTCCGGGACCTGGCGTTCTGGAAGGAACAGGTCGCCCGCTCGGGCGCCAAGGCGGAATGAGCGCCCACCACGGCCCGGGCGTCGCGCCGGGCGATGCCGGTTTCGTGCGCATGGCCGACGGCTGTCGCATCCACCTGCGCCAGCTCAAGGCCGGCCAGGGCACGCCGGTACTGCTGGTGCATGCGCTGGCGATGGACGGCAGCCTGTGGGCCGACATGGCGGCGCAGCTGCGCACCGGCTGCCCGGTGCACGCGCTCGACTGCCGCGGCCACGGTCTGTCGGACCGGCCTCCGGGCCCGTATGCGACGGCGCAGTTCGCCGACGACATCGCCGCGGTGCTGGCGCACCTGGGGGCGCCGGCGGCGCATCTGGTGGGCTGCTCGATGGGCGGCACCGTGGCGCTGGCCTTCGCCGGCCGCTACCCGGATCGCCTGGCCAGCCTGACGGTGATCGACGCCACCGCCTGCTACGGCGCCGGGGTGGAGGCCGACTGGGAAGCGCGGGGCCGGCGGCCGGCGAGCGCGGGCTTCGCATCGATGCTGGCGTTCCAGCGCGAGCGCTGGTTCTCGCCGGCCTTCGCGCAGTCGGGCGCGGCGCGCATCGCGCAGGCCGAGGCGGTGTTCCTGCGCAACGATCCCGCCGCCTACCTGGAGAGCTGCCGCATGCTCGGCCGGGCCGACGAACGCCCCGGCCTGGCCGGCTATCGCGGCCCGGCGCTGGTGCTGGTGGGAGCCGACGACTACGCCACGCCGGTCGGCATGGCCGAGGAAACCGCGGCCCTGCTGCCGTCGGCGCGGCTGGCGGTGCTGCCCGGCCTGCGGCATTTCACCCCGATCGAGGCGCCGGAGCGGATCGCCGCCGAACTCGACGGTTTCCTCCTGCGCACGGCCGGCGGCGCCTGAGGCCGCCGCCGGGTCAGGCGCGCTGTTGCTGCTGCTGCTGCTGCTGCGCCGCCCCGCCACCCGCAGCCGGCCGGTAGCGCGCCAGCGCCTGCTGCAGGGCGGTGTGCACCTCTTCCGGCTCGGCGGGCTTCACCAGGTGGCCGGCGAACCCCGCGGCCTGGGTGCGCCGCAGGTCGGCCGCGGCGCCGTAACCCGACAGCGCCACCACCGGCAGCTGCGGGCTCAGGGTGCGGCCGATGTCGACGCCGCTGCCGTCGGGCAGTCCCAGGTCGGTCAGCACCACATCGAAGGGTTTCGCCCGCGCCAGCGCCAGGGCGTCGGCGCAGCTGGCCGCGAGCTCGGCCTGGTAGCCGTATTCCTGCAGGCAGATCGCCAGGATCTCGGCGGCGTCGGGGTTGTCCTCGACCAGCAGCAGCCGGCAGGGCGCATCGGTGCCGGGCGCGGCCGGCGCGGCAGGCGGCGCCGACTCGGCCGGCGGCGCCAGGGCCGGCCGCTCCTCCAGGGAAATGCGCGGCAGCGTCACGGTGAAGGTGGCGCCCCGGTCGCGGCCGGCGCTGGCCGCGGCCATCTCGCCGCCGTGCTCGGTCACCAGGTGCCGGGCGATCGCCAGCCCCAGGCCGAGCCCGCCCAGGCGGCGCGCGACCTCGCCGTCGGCCTGCTCGAACGGGGTGAAGATGCGGCCCAGCGCTTCCGGCTCGATGCCGATGCCTTCGTCGCGGCAGGTGAGGGTGACGCTGTCGCCGTCGACCTCGGTGCGCAGCACGATGCGCCCGCCCGGCCCGCTGAACTTGACCGCGTTGCGCACCAGGTTCGACACCACCTGCTGCAGCCGCGCCGGGTCGGCCCGCACCAGCACCGGCTCGGGCTGCAGCTGCAGCTCGATCGACAGGCCCTGCTTGCGCACCGGCTCGTCGACCATCGACAGCACGTCGGGAATCAGCGCCTGCAGGTCGACCCGCTGGAAGTTCAGGCCGAGCTTGCCGCTGGCGATGCTGGTGTGGTCGAGCAGGTCGTCGATCAGCCGGGCCTCCAGCGCCACGTTGCGCTGGATCATCGGCAGCAGGTCGCGGTATTTCTCCGGCACGTCGAGCGCGCGCTCCAGCACCCGCGCGGCCAGCGACACCGGCGCCAGCGGCGTGCGCAGCTCGTGCGAGAGGATCGCCAGAAAACGGTCCTTGGCCAGGTTCGAGCGCTCGGCCTCGGCCTTGGCCGCCTCGGCCGCGGCCTGCGCCGATTCGGCGGCCTCCAGGGCGGCGCGCAGGCGCTCTTCCGCGTCGCGCCGGGCCTGGGTAGCCTCGACTTCCCGCAGTGCCCGCTCCAGCACCACCGCCAGCCGGCCGAGCCGGCCCTTGCTCACATAGTCGGTGGCGCCGCGCTTGAGCAGCTCGACCGCGTTGTCCTCGCCGATCACGCCGGAGACGAAGATGAAGGGCACCTCGGGCGCATGCGCCAGCGCCAGCTCGAGGGCCTGCTCGCCGTCGAAGCCCGGCAGCTGGTGGTCCGACAGGATCAGCCGGTAGCCGCCGCGCTGCAGCGCCTGCAGGAAGCCGTCCTCGGTGTGCACCAGGTCGAGCTGCGCATCGGGGTAGAGGGCGGCCAGCGCCTCCTGCAGCAGCTCGGCGTCGAAGGCGGAGTCCTCCAGCAGCAGCATGCGCAGGGCGCCGCGCCCGGTGGTGCCGGTGCCGGTGCCGGGCGCGCTGCTGTCGTCCACGGTGTTATTCATAGCGCCTCGCCGCTTTCAGCGAGCCCGGCGGCGGCTCGTTGAGCACCGCCCAGAACACGCCCAGGTCGGCGATGGCGGTGATGAACTGCTTGAACTCGACCGGCTTGACCACATAGGCGTTCACCCCGAGCTCGTAGCTGCGCACCACGTCGGCCTCTTCCTGCGAGGAGGTCAGCATCACCACCGGCACGCTGCGCAGCGCGGGGGTGGAGCGCACCACCTCCAGCACCTCCAGGCCGTTGACCTTGGGCATCTTCAGGTCGAGCAGGATCACCGCCGGGTTGCCTTCGGCGCGCTCGGCATGGGCGCCTTCGCGCAGCAGGTAGTCGAGCGCCAGCGCGCCGTCGCGCAGCACCACCACTTCGTTGGCGAGCTGGCTCTGTTCGAGGGCGACCAGGGTCAGTTCGAGGTCGCGGGCGTCGTCTTCGACGAGCAGGATGGGTTTGAGCATGGGCGTCAGGCCTGCCGGGCCGGGGAGGTGGGGGTGGGCGGTGGCGTGGTGGGGGTGCCGGCGGCGCCGCGCGCCTCGGGGCGGGATGCCGGCGGGGCCGGCGGCAGCACGAACCCGAAGGTCGCGCCGACGTTGGGCTCGCCCACGGCCCAGGCGTGGCCGCCGTGCCGCTCGACGATGCGCTTGACGGTGGCCAGGCCGATGCCGGTGCCCTCGAAATCCTCGGCCGCGTGCAGCCGCTGGAACACGCCGAACAGCTTGCCGACGTATTTCATCTGGAAGCCGACGCCGTTGTCGATCACCTCCAGCCCGCTGCCTTCGGGCCGCTGAACCGTGCGCACCGCGATGCGGGCGATGGCGCGGGTGCGGGTGTACTTGACCGCGTTGCCCAGCAGGTTGCGCACCGCCACCTGCAGCAGCAGCGGGTCGGCATGCAGCGTCGGCAGGTCGTCGGCGATCTGCCACTCGATGGCGCGCTGGCGCTCGTGGCGCGACAGCTCCTGCACCAGGCCCTGCACCAGGGTGGCGGTCGACACGCTGCGCGGCGCCATCGCCGAGCGGCCCATGCGCGAGAAGTTCAGCAGCGAATCGACCAGTTGGCCGGCGAAGGCGGCGGCGTCCTTCACATTGCCCAGGTAGCGCCGGGCGCGGTCGTTGAGCGGCTGGTCGGGCATCTCCAGCAGCAGGTCGGCATAGCCGGCGATATGGCGCATCGGCGCGCGCAGGTCGTGCGAGACGGTGTACGAAAACGCTTCGAGCTCCTTGTTCACCCGGCCCAGCTCGGTGGCCACCGCGGCCATCTCCTCGGCGCGCCGCAGCACCACGCCGATGAGCGCCTGGCGCAGCTCGCCGGCGGCGCCCACCTCGGCCGGGCTCCAGGGCGCGGAGCGGCCGTGCAGCTCCTCCTGCCAGCTGGCGAAGCTGCGGCGCGGATGGATCCGGCCGTCGTCGACGAAGGCTTCCTTGCGCGGGTCGCCGGCCCAGCGCACCGTCTGCACCAGCTCGGGCCGGAACCACAGGATCAGGTGGCGGTGCACCTGCGAGATCGACAGCGCCAGCAGGCCGGTGGCCCGATCCGCGTGCGGTGCGATGGCGGGGAACATCGCCGGCAGCGCGTCGGTGTCGAACACCTCGCCGCCGCGCAGCGCGACCCATTCGGCCAGCGCCCGCAGCACCGCCGCGGGCGGCACCTCGCCGGTGGTCCAGACCCGGTCGTCCAGCACCACCGCCGCGCCGGTGGCGCGCGCCATGCGCAGCAGCGGCAGCGGCTCGGCCATCAGGCGCTGCAGGGTGGCGTCGCTCTCGGCCAGGTGCGACACGATCTGCAGCGTCAGCTTGCGCAGCTCCAGCTGCTCGGCCACATGGGCGGTGGTTTCCCGCGCCTCGATCTGGAGCGCCAGCAGCTGGCCCAGGTGTTCGCAGGCCATGCGGGTGTGGAAGGGCAGCCGGCGCGGGTCATGGTCGTGGCAGGAGACCAGCCCCCACAGCCGACCGCCGATCACCAGCGACACCGACATCGACGCCGCGGTGCCCATGTTGCGCATGTATTCCAGGTGCACCGGCGACACGCTGCGCAGCGCCGACTGCGACAGGTCGAGATCGGTGGCGGCCACGCCGTCTTCCAGCACCACCAGCGGCACCGGCGTGTAGCCGGCGTCGGGGATCAGCCGGATGCGGTTGAGCAGGTACAGCGCGCGCGCCTGCTGCGGGATGTCGGCGCCGGGAAAGCGGTGGCCCAGATAGCGGTCGTAGCCGGCGTCGGCCGCCTCGCCCAGCACATGGCCGTGGCCGTCGTCGTCGAAGCGGTACACCAGGCAGCGGCCGAAGCCGGTCAGGCGCTGCATCTCCACCGCCGCCAGCTGCGCCAGCGCCGCCACGCTGGGTGCGTGCTGCAGGGCGGGCAGCAGGCTGCGGGCGAGGACGTAGATCGGCAGGTCGGCCGGAGCCTCGGCCTCGGTGCCGGCGGCCTCGAATTCGACGATCACCCGCTCGCCGCTGCGGTGCGCGCTGGCGTCCCAGCGGCGGCCGTCGAGCGTCAGGCTGCCGATGCGGGCCGGCGCGTCGTCCGGCACCAGCAGGTGCGTCTCGATCGACAGCGCGGCGGCCGCAGCCCGGGCGGCATCGGCGTCCGGCCAGTTGGCGCTGTAGGCGCACAGCGCCGATGTGTGCGCATGCACCGCCAGCAGGCGGCCATGGGGCTGGATCGCGCCGGGCAGGCGGATCGGTTCGGCATCGCACTGGCTCAGGTCGGAAACGGGCAGGCCCAGGGTCATCGGTCGCGGGTGGCTGGCGGTGGGGAGCGAAAACGGCGAACGGCGAGTCTAGCGGCGCCCATGCACGCCTGCGAGGCGACGGTTTTTGCGGCCGCGGGCCGTTGCTTCTATAGCTACGATAGACCGGCGGCGCTGGCCTTGCGGGAGGGGCGCTCCGTATCATCGGAGGCATGCTTTTTCCGTTGCCGCGCACCGCCACCGCCCCCTTCTGTCCCTCGGAAATCAAAGGCAGCCTGCAGGTCGATCCGCAGCTGCCGTTCTTTCGCAAGCTGCTGCGCTATGCCGGCCCCGGCCTGCTGGTGTCGGTCGGCTACATGGATCCGGGCAACTGGGCCACCGACATCGAGGCGGGCTCGCGTTTCGGCTACGGCCTGCTGTTCGTGGTGCTGGCGGCCAGCCTGGCGGCGATGGTGCTGCAGACGCTGTGCGTGCGCCTCGGCCTGGTGGCGCAGCGCGACCTGGCGCAGCTGTGCCGGGCGCGCTATTCGCCGCGGGTGAACCGGTTCCTGTGGATCGGCGCCGAGCTCGCCATCGTCGCCTGCGACCTGGCCGAGGTGCTGGGCAGCGCGCTGGCGCTGCACCTGCTGTTCGGCGTGTCGATACCGGTCGGCATCGCCATCACCGCCTTCGACACGGTGCTGGTGCTCGGCCTGCAGGGCGCGGGCTTCCGGCGGGTCGAGGCGATCGTGCTCGGGCTGGTGAGCACCATCGGCGCCTGCTTCATCGTCGAGCTGGCCTTCGCCCAGCCGATCTGGTCGCAGGTGGCGATCGGCTTCGCGCCCAGCCTGGAGCGGCTGCAGCAGCCCGGCGCGCTGTACCTGGCCATCGGCGTGGTCGGCGCCACGGTCATGCCGCACAACCTCTACCTGCATTCGTCGATCGTGCAGACCCGCCTGGTGGCCGACAGCGACGACGCCCGGCGCGAGGCGATCCGCTTCTGCACCCTGGACGCGGTGGTGTCGCTGTCGCTGGCGCTGCTGATCAACGCGGCCATCATGGTGCTGGCGGCCAGCGCCTTCCACGCCAACGGCCGCCAGGACGTGACCGACATCGGCGACGCCTACCGCCTGATCGAGCCGCTGGTCGGCAGCGGCCTGGCCGCGGTGCTGTTCGGCGTGGCGCTGCTGGCCTCCGGCCAGAGCTCGACCTTCACCGGCACCATCGCCGGGCAGATCGTCATGGAAGGGTTTCTCGACCTGAAGATTCCCTGCTGGCAGCGCAGGCTGATCACCCGCGCGCTGGCGCTGGTGCCGGCGTTTCTCGGCGTCTGGTGGCTGGGCGACGGCGCCATCGGCAAGATGCTGGTGGCCAGCCAGGTGGTGCTGAGCTTCCAGCTGCCGTTCGCGATGTGGCCGCTGATCCGCTTCACCGGCGACCGCACGGTGATGGGCGGCTTCGCCAACGGCGCGGTGGTCAAGAGCGTGGCCTGGGGCCTGTTCGCGGTGATCGCGGTGGCGAACGTGTGGCTGGTGGGGTCGGTCCTCGGGGCCGGCGGCTAGGCGCGGGGGGCGGCTTCTTCCGCGATCAGGTCCAGGAAGGCGCGCAGGGGCGCCGACATCAGGCGGCTCGGAAAATACAGGCGCGGGCCTTCGAACCGGTGCCACCAGTGCGCGACACCGCCATCCTGGTCAATGCGGTCTGCCCCGGCTATGTGGCGACCGACCTGAACGGCCACACCGTCTGCAGTTGCCCAAGGTCACTCCCTTGCCTCATATATTTTTGTATGCAAAGATATACGAATGCCCATCGCCAAACGCAACACCCAGGCCCACGCGGCCTACCAGCGCATCAAGCACAACATCCTCACCGGTCATTTCAACGGCGACACCCGGCTGCGCGAGATCGAGGTGGCGGCGTTCCTCGGCATCGGCCGCACGCCGGTGCGCGAATCGCTGAAGCGCCTGGAGGACGAGGGCCTGCTGACCCACGAGCCGCGGCGCGGGCTGGTCGTCACCTCGCTCGACGCGCAGGCGGTGCACGAGCTGTATGCGATGCGCGAGGTGCTGGAAGGCGCGGCGGCCGGCTTCGCGGCGCAGCACGCCACCGCCGCCGAGATCGCCAACATGGAATCGATCCTGGCCGACGCGGTGCAGGGCGGCGATCCGATCGCGCTGAACCTGGAGTTCCACGAGGCCA
>JAKONS010000088.1 GCA_022701845.1 Burkholderiaceae bacterium | reverse complement strand
CGACGTCGTCATCATCGGCGCCGGCGGCTCCGGTATGCGCGCCTCGCTGCAACTCGCCCGCGCCGGCCTCAACGTCGCGGTGCTCTCCAAGGTCTTTCCCACCCGCTCGCACACGGTCGCGGCGCAGGGCGGCGTCGGTGCCTCGCTCGGCAACATGAGCGAAGACAACTGGCACTATCACTTCTACGACACCATCAAGGGTTCCGACTGGCTGGGCGACCAGGACGCCATCGAGTTCATGTGCCGTGAAGCGCCGAAGGTGGTCTACGAGCTGGAGCACTTCGGCATGCCGTTCGACCGCAATCCCGACGGCACCATCTACCAGCGTCCGTTCGGCGGCCATACCGCCAACTACGGCGAGAAGCCGGTGCAACGCGCCTGCGCCGCGGCCGACCGCACCGGCCACGCGATGCTGCACACGCTCTACCAGAAGAACGTCGAGTCGCGCACCCAGTTCTTCGTGGAGTGGATGGCGCTGGACCTGATCCGCGACGACGAAGGCGACGTGGTCGGCGTGACCGCCCTCGAGATGGAAACCGGCGACCTGCACATCCTGCAGGCCAAGACGGTGCTGCTGGCCACCGGCGGCGCGGGCCGCATCTTCCAGGCGTCGACCAACGCGTTCATCAACACCGGCGACGGCCTGGGCATGGCGGCACGCGCCGGCATTCCGCTGCAGGACATGGAGTTCTGGCAATTCCACCCCACCGGCGTGGCCGGCGCGGGCGTATTGCTCACCGAAGGCTGCCGCGGCGAAGGCGCCATCCTGCTGAACGCCAACGGCGAACGCTTCATGGAGCGCTATGCGCCTACCCTGAAGGATCTGGCACCGCGCGACTTCGTGTCCCGCTGCATGGACCAGGAGATCAAGGAAGGCCGTGGCTGCGGTCCGAACAAGGACCACATCCTGTTGAAGCTCGACCACCTGGGCGCCGACACCATCCGCAAGCGTCTGCCGTCGGTCGAGGAGATTGGTCACAACTTCGCCAACGTCGACATCACCCGCGAGCCGATTCCGGTGGTGCCCACCATCCATTACCAGATGGGCGGCATCCCCACCAACATCAACGGCCAGGTCGTCACCCAGAACGCCGCCAACGAGAGCGAAGTGGTCAAGGGTCTGTACGCGGTGGGCGAGTGCTCCTGCGTGAGCGTGCACGGCGCCAACCGCCTGGGCACCAACTCGCTGCTCGACCTGCTGGTGTTCGGCCGCGCCGCCGGCAACCACATCGTGCAGTACAACGACAAGCTCAAGGAGCACAAGCCACTGCCCGCCACCTCGGCCGACCGCACCCTGAAGCGGCTGAACGAGCTGGAAGAGTCCAACGCCGGCGAATACGCCCAGGATGTGGCCGCCGACATCCGCTCGGCCATGCAGCAGCACGCCGGCGTGTTCCGCCAGCAAAGCAGCATGGACCAGGGCGTGGTGAAGATCGCCGACATCCGCAAGCGTGTCGCCGGCATCACGCTGAAGGACAAGTCGCGCGTCTTCAACACCGCGCGCATCGAGGCGCTGGAAGTCGACAACCTGATCGAAGTGGCGCAGGCCACGATGGTGTCGGCAGCAGCGCGCACCGAATGTCGCGGCGCGCACACGGTCGACGAATACGAGCGTCCGGCGGACGACCCGCTGCACCCGCTCGGCCGCAACGACGCCGAGTGGATGAAACACACCCTGTGGCACAGCGCCACCAACAGCCTGGCGTACAAGCCGGTCCGCATGCAGCCGCTGACCGTCGATTCCGTGCCGCCCAAGGTCCGCACGTTCTAAGAACGCCGGCCCCACGCCCGAACCCGCGAAAGAACACTATGCAAAAGCGCACATTCAAGATCTACCGCTACGACCCGGACAAGGACGCCAAGCCCTACATGCAGACCATCGAGATCGAACTCGAAGGCAACGAACGCATGCTGCTCGACGCGCTGATCAAGCTCAAGGCCATCGACCCGACCATCGCCTTCCGCCGCTCCTGCCGCGAAGGCGTGTGCGGCTCCGATGCGATGAACATCAACGGCAAGAACGGTCTGGCCTGCCTGACCAACCTGCGTACGCTGAAGGACCCGATCGTCATCAAACCGCTGCCCGGCCTGCCGGTGATCCGCGACGTCATCGTCGACATGACGCACTTCTTCAACCAGTACCACTCGATCAAGCCGTACCTGGTGAACGACACGACGCCGCCCGAGAAGGAGCGTCTGCAGAGCCCGGAAGAGCGCGAAGAGCTCGACGGTCTCTACGAGTGCATCCTGTGCGCGAGCTGCTCCACCAGCTGCCCCAGCTTCTGGTGGAACCCGGACAAGTTCGTCGGCCCGGCCGGCCTGCTGCAGGCCTACCGCTTCATCGCGGACAGCCGCGACCAGGCCACCGGCGAGCGTCTCGACAACCTCGAAGACCCGTACCGCCTGTTCCGCTGCCACACCATCATGAACTGCGTCGACGTCTGCCCCAAGGGTCTGAACCCCACCAAGGCCATCGGCAAGATCAAGGAATTGATGGTCCGCCGCGCGGTCTGATCGCCCACATGACCGAAGCATTGCCAGCGGTACAGGACGACGACCCGATCGATGAGCGCTCCCTGAGCAAGCTGCGCTGGCGCTGCCGGCGGGGCCTGTTGGAGAACGATCTCTTCATCGAGCGTTTCTTCGCACGGCATGCCGACACCCTGACGGTGCGCCAGGCGCGCGGCATGACCCAGCTGATGGACCTGTCGGACCACGATCTCATGGATCTGACGATGGGCCGCACCGAGCCCACCGGCGCCACCGACACGCCCGAAGCCGTCGAGGTGCTGAGGATGTTGAGGGCCTGACACCCGGGCGTGCCACCTGCGGCGCGCCCTTCCCCCCAGTTTTCATGAAGACTAGCCCCTGACCGCTGGAACGGCGTCGAGGCATTAACCCAAGGATCGAGGAAGCACATGAAGCAAGCAGACAACAAAGCCACCCTGTCGTTCAGCAACGGCAGCCCCAGCGTCGAGCTGCCGGTGTATGCCGGCAGCATCGGCCCGGACGTGATCGACATCCGCAAGTTGTATGCGCAGACCGGCATGTTCACCTACGACCCGGGCTTCCTGTCCACCGCCGCCTGTCAGTCGGCCATCACCTATATCGACGGCGACAAGGGCGAACTGCTCTACCGTGGCTACCCGATCGAGCAGCTCGCCACCAACTGCGATTACCTCGAAACCTGCCACCTGCTGCTGTACGGCGAACTGCCGAACGCCACCAAGAAGGCCGAATTCAACGACCTCGTCACCCATCACACGATGGTCAACGAGCAGATGCAATTCTTCCTGCGCGGTTTCCGTCGCGATGCGCACCCGATGGCGGTCATGACCGGTCTGGTCGGCGGTCTGTCCGCCTTCTATCACGACAGCACCGACATCAATAATCCCGAGCACCGCGAGATCGCTGCGATTCGCCTGATCGCGAAGATGCCGACCCTGGTCGCCATGGCCTACAAGTACAGCATCGGCCAGCCGTTCATGTACCCGAAGAACGACCTCTCGTATGCGGGCAACTTCCTGCACATGATGTTCGCGACCCCCTGCGAGCCCTACAAGGTCAGCCCGACCATGGAAAAGGCCCTGGACCGCATCTTCATCCTGCATGCCGACCACGAGCAGAACGCTTCCACCTCGACGGTACGCCTGTGCGGTTCGTCGGGCACCAACCCGTTCGCCGCCATCGCGGCCGGTGTGGCCTGCCTATGGGGCCCGGCGCACGGCGGCGCCAACGAAGCCTGCCTGAACATGCTCGAAGAGATCCAGGCCATGGGCGGCGTGGACAAGATCGGCGACTTCATCGCCAAGGTGAAGGACAAGTCGTCCGGCGTGAAGCTGATGGGCTTCGGCCACCGCGTCTACAAGAACTACGATCCGCGTGCCAAGCTGATGCAGGAAACCTGCAAGGAAGTGCTGGCCGAGATGGGCCTGGAGAACGACCCGCTGCTGAAGATCGCGGTCGCACTCGAGAAGATCGCCCTGGAAGACGAATACTTCGTGTCGCGCAAGCTGTATCCGAACGTCGATTTCTATTCCGGCATCGTGCAGCGCGCCATCGGCATCCCGGTGCCGCTGTTCACCGCGGTGTTCGCGCTGGCGCGCACTGTCGGCTGGATTGCCCAACTTAACGAAATGATCGCCGATCCGGAATACAAGATCGGCCGTCCGCGCCAGTTGTTCGTGGGTTCCGAACGCCGCGATGTGACGCCAATCGCACAGCGCTGAAGCGCGAGCTTTAAACGCGATTCGATTCTTCCAACCTATCAAAATGCCCACCGGATTTAGATCCGGTGGGCATTTTTTTGTGTCGCTCTTTTTATCGCAGCCAAGCCGCGCGAAATTTAATAAGCCAAACAATGACTTCAATCTCCAAGAGGATGAAGCATTAGCTGTTCTCCCGTTCGTATTTCCCGCGTGAATTAGCAGTCAGATGCTCGACACGGACGCTTCCGTCCGCGCAATTATTTGAGGGCTCGGACCATTTTAACTTCAACTATTATTCGAAAATATTTGCTCGCAATGCAGCGACTCCCCAGTCATTGCGGTCTTCAAGTTCGGGCAATTTCTTCAGCATCACGATACCGATCACACCGGTATTGAATTTATCGCGGTGCACGCTGTTGAATCTGAAATGACGGCTTGAATATAATGCATAAGTTTTTGAACTGGCGCAATGGACCCATCGGCCGGCAAGTTGAATCGCCAACATTGTGCAACTCCAGTAGTTCCTGCAATACTTTCAAAAACAGTGAATATAGTAGTAGTTGCCGTCCGCAAGTAATATTTGAACAGCGATTGTTTGCATCGAATGGCTAGAAATATTCATGAAATATCAATTTCGCTTGATCCTCGGCCGCCCGTTCAGCTCAATCAACCCCTCTCTGTCGCATCCAACCGCCCGCTTGATGTAAAAACGCGGCCTCACTTTCAGCAGATCACCATGAAAACTCGCGCAGCCGTCGCC
>JAKONS010000072.1 GCA_022701845.1 Burkholderiaceae bacterium | reverse complement strand
GCGGTGATCTCGCCGATGCTGCGCGACGCGTCGTCGATGGTGCGCATCGTCGCCACCATGGCCACCACTTCCTCGCCGCTGCGCTCGGCGGTGCTGGCGGCCCGGGCGGCCAGCTCGGCCGCCTGCTGGGCATGGTCGGCGTTGTGGCGCACCGTCGATCCGAGCTGCTCCATCGACGCGGCGGTCTGCTCCAGGGCCGATGCCTGCTGCTCGGTGCGACCGGAGAGGTCCTGGTTGCCCTGCGCGATCTCCGCGCTGGCGGTGGCGACGCCGTCGGCATTGCCACGCACCTCGCCGACCACCGACGACAGCGCGCCGCGCATCTGCGCGAGTGCCTGCATCAGCTGGGCCGACTCGTCCCGGCCGGTCACGTCGATGTCCATGGTGAGGTCGCCGGCGGCCACGCCTTGGGCGATCTGCACCGCGCGGCCGATCGGCCGGGTGATGAGCCGGGTGATCCACAGCGCCAGCCCCGCGGCGACGGCGGCCGACAGCAGGGTCAGCACCAGCAAGGTCCACTGGGCGGTGACGAACACCGATCGCCCGGTCTGCTGCGCCTTGTCGCTGCCGGCCCGGTTGAATGCGGCCAGCTGGCCCAGGGTCTCGGTCATCCGGTCGAAGGCTTCCTCCGACGTTCCGAGGAACAGCGTCGCGGCCTGGTCACGCGAGGCTTCCGGCAGTGCCAGCAGTTGCTGCTGCTGCGCCAGATAGACCTGGCGTTCGGCCTGGTAGACACCCCACAGCCGCGCCTCCTCGCCGGGCGTGACCAGCGGGGTGTAGCCGCGCTCCGCGGTGTCGAGCGCTTCGGTGCGTCGCTTGAGCTCGGCCAGGTACCGGTTGCCCAGCTCAGCCGACGGCAGCAGGAAGGTCGCGCTCTCGGTGCGCCGGACGCGGTTGGCCGCGACCCGGATCTTGGCGACGGCTTCGACGCTGGGCAGCCAGTTGGCGGAGATGTCTTCCGCGGCGGCATCGATGGCGCCCATCTGGCGCCAGGCCAGGAAGCCGAGGAGCACCGTCACCAGGGTGACGGCGGTGAAGGCGACGGCGAGCTTCGTCCCGATGCGAAGGTGGTGGAAATACATACGAAACCGTGATGGTGAGAAGGGGGTGTCAGGGGTGGTTTATGCCGCCGCACGCCCTACCGGAAGCTGACCGGGGCGTGCGGCGGCAGGCAGCCGCCGTTCAGGCGGTCTGGCGGTCGGCGATGCCGCAGGCCAGGCCGATGAATTCGGACCACGGCATCGGCCTGCCGTGCAGCCAGCCCTGCAGCGACGGGCAGCCGTGGGCGGTCAGGAAGCCCGACTGCTCGTCGGTTTCCACGCCCTCGGCCACCACCTGCAGGCCCAGGTGCTGGCCCATCGACAGGATCGAGCAGACGATGCCGGCGCTGGCCACGTCGTGCGGCAGGCCGACGATGAAGCTGCGGTCGATCTTGATCTCGTGCAGCGGCAGCTGGCGCAGGTAGGCCAGGCTCGAAAAACCGGTGCCGAAATCGTCGATGGAGAAACGCACGCCCAGGGCCACCAGCTCGTGCAGCCGCTCGTTGGCCTTGGCGATGTCGGAGATCAGCAGCCCCTCGGTGATCTCCAGGATCAGCCCGTCGGGCGGCGCGCCGCTGCGCTCGATCGCCTCGCGCACCTCCTGCACGAAATGCGGATGGTTGAACTGCACCGGGCTGATGTTCACCGCCAGCGTCTGGGTGCCGCCCTGCCGGCGCAGCGCCACCAGCACATCGCAGCTCTTGCGGAACACCCAGGCGCCGAGTTCCACGATGGCGCCGCAGGCTTCGGCCAGCGGAATGAACTGGTCCGGCGGCACGTTGCCGCGCTGCGGATGCTGCCAGCGCAGCAGCACCTCGCCGCCGGTGACCGCGCCCCGGCGGTCGACCTGCGGCTGGATATGCAGGGCGAACTGGTCCGAGCCGATGGCCGCGCGCAGGTCTTCTTCCAGCGCCAGCCGGCCGTGCAGGTCGGCCAGCATGCTCTGCTCGAAGAACACCTGCCGGCCGCCGCCGAGCGACTTGGCCCGGCGCAGCGCCAGCTGGGCCTCGCGCAGGGCGTCGTGGCCGGCCGCGCTGGCGCCGCCGATGACGCTCACGCCGGCGCTGGCATGGATGGTGAGCGTGCCGCGCTGCAGCGCGAAAGGCTCGCTCAGGCTCTCCAGCAGCTTGGCGGCGACGCCCTCGGCCATCTGGCGCGGTTCGTCGGCCATGTCGGTGCCGATGTCGGTCGACACCAGCGCCACGAATTCGTCGCTGCCGGTGCGCGCCAGCACGTCGTGGCGGCGCAGCACGCCGCCCAGCCGCCGGGCCACCTCGCACAGCACTTCGTCGCCGATGTGCGCGCCGTGCGCCACGTTGATGAGTTCGAACTGGTCGATGTCCAGGCAGATCACGGCCGCGGGGCTGGCACCGGCGGCCACCCGCATCTGCTCGGCCGCCAGCTGGTCGACCAGCTGGCGCCGGTCCATCAGCCCGGTGAGCGGATCGCGCTGCAGGTTCGAGGTGGACACCAGGGCGTTGAAGGCGTCCTGCCATTCGGTCGGGTCGTCGTCGGACCATTCCACGCCGGTCTCGGCGATCACGAAGCGGCCCTTGCCCGACTGCTTGACCGCGTACATCGCGGCGTCGGCGGCGTGGATCAGGGTCTTGGCGCTGGTCGCGTGCAGCGGATAGCTCGCCACGCCGACGCTGGCGCCGACCCGCATGGTTTCGCCGTTCGGCAGCAGGAAGGCATGGTCGAAGCTCTCGATCAGCCGGCCGGCGCGTTCGGCTACGCTGGGGTCGGTGGCCTCGACGCCGGCGATCATCACCACCAGCTCGTCGCCGCCCAGCCGGCCGACGACATCGCAGGCCCGCTGGAACAGCGCCCGCAGGCGCCGTGCCGCCTCGATCAGCACCGCGTCGCCGGCGGCGTGGCCCCAGCGGTCGTTGACCGCCTTGAAGCCGTCCAGGTCGATGAACATCAGCGTCACCGCGCCCTGGCCGTGGCGTGCGGTGTTCACATGCTGGCCCAGCGACGCCTCGATGTAGGAGCGGCTCTTCAGGCCGGTCAGGGCGTCGTGCTCGGCGCGGTGGTGTGCCGCGTTCTCCTGCATCTTGCGCTGGTTGATGTCGTAGAGCACCCCCTCGATCCGGCGTTCGCCGCTGGCCGCGTCGACCGATGACGACACCATGCAATGCACCCAGCGGGTGCGGCCGTCGATGCGCACCAGTTCCAGGTCGCCGGCCTCGGGCTGCGAAGACGCATGGGCCCGGTCGATCAGCTGCGTCAGCTGCGTCGGCCGCACGAACACCCCGGCGGCGAAGTCGGGCAGGCCGGTGGCGACCGGCTGATCGCCGGCCTGGCCGCGCAGGCGGGCCAGCGCGGGGTTGGCGTTGAGCAGCGTGCCGTCGGCCGACAGGATGAAGATGCCGGCGCTGGTCGAGTCGAAGATGCCGCGGTATTGGGCCTCCAGCGCGGCGATTTCCTCGCGCAGGGTGCGCTCGCGCTCCAGTGCCACCTGCTGCAGGTCGAGCAGGCGGTTGGCGGCGGCGGTGACGGTGCCCACCTCGTCGCTGACATGGGCCGGCTCGATCGGCAGCCGGCGCGAGCTGCCGGGCTCGATCCGCAGCAGCTCGCCGGCCAGCCGGTGCATCGGCCGCGAGAGCAGGCGGCTGGCCAGCGCGTTGAACACCACCAGCACCGCGATCAGCAGCAGCACCACCGCGCCCACCACCAGCCCGGCCTGCCGGCCGGCTTCCGCCGACAGCTTGCCGGCGTCCAGCCACACCCGCAGCGTGCCCACCGGCTCGCGCGCGTCGAACGGCGACATCAGCGGCTCCTCGAAGGAGGGCACCGCCTTGCCGCCCGCGGCGTCGACCTGCTTGCCGGTGCGGCTGTGGGCCGACTGCGACGCCAGCAGACCGCCGGTGGCGTCGAGGATGCCGACCTTGGCCACCGACGGATGGCGCGACAGGCCCTCCACCAGCTCCTTCAGCAGGACGTCGTCGCGCGCATACACGCCGACCGCCAGCGTCTGCTGCACCGCGGTCACGATGGACCGCGCGGAGGCTTCGCCCGCGTCCAGGTAGTAGGACTTGGTGCTGAGGTAGACCACCACCGCCACCACGGCGATGAACACCGCGGCGATGGTCAGGACCGCGGCCCGGAAACGGGCGTGGAGGCTTTGGCTGCGCATGGAGGGCGGTCGGGCGGGCGATCAGGGAAGCCGCAGCACCACACGAACCGACGGGTCCTGCGGCTCGCGCATCAGGTAGCCGATGGCGAACTGGTCGGCCTTCAGGCGCTGCACCATCGCCGTGTCGTCGCTCACCGTCTGCGGCGGCTGCACCTGGCCGGTGAAATGCAGCCGCGCCCAGTAGCTGTTGATGCGGGCGATATCCATGCCGGTGAGCGCCTGGTAGAAGTCGGCGCGCGCGGTGCCGTCGCGCTGCTGGTCGAGCGGCGTTACCGCCTGGCCGCCGGGCAGGGTGCGGGTGCGGCCGGTGTAGAGCGCCAGCAGGTCCTGCTGGGTGAGGTTGCGGATCGCGCTCTGGGTGGACACCACCACCCAGATCGGCTCGGCGGCGTAGGCGCGGACCCGGAAGGTCAGGGTGGTCAGTACCAGCGCGATCAGCGCCCATACGACATGGGGTCGGACAAGGTTGAACATCATTGGCCCCACACGAAATCGACCAGCACCGACACCAGGGTGCCCTTGCCGGCACTGCCGTCGTAGAAACGCCAGCCGGCGCCGCCGTGCTGGCGCACGTTGAAGCGGTCGACCTGCAGCTTGAGAGCCGCGTTGGGCAGGAAGTCCCAACGCAGGCCGGCGCTGACCGTGCTCTGGTCGAAGCGGTAGTTGTCGCCGGCGGCGGCGGCATAACCGGCCAGCATCTGCGCCTGCTGCGCCGCCGCCGGGCCGATCACCGGCGCGAGCGACGAGGCCAGCTCCGGCGCGGAGGCGGCGGCGTCGTCCGGCTTGACCCGGCTGGCCAGGCCGTAATAGGTGACCGCACCGCGGCGCCAGCCGACGCTCACATACCCCCGGCGGGCGTTGAGCGGACTGCCCGGCACCCGCAGCCGGCTGCCTTCGGCGATGAAGGTCCAGGGGCCGGTTTCGTACTGGGTGGCCAGCGACAGATAGGTGGTGGCGCCGCCGGTCCAGAGGTTCTGGTCGAGCGGCGCGAGGCTTTGCGCCAGACCGGGTATCGGCAGCGAGCCCAGCTGGTCGAGGCCGTCGCGCAGCTGCGCCACCCCGACCGGCGAATGCAGGCGCACCTGGCTGCGCAGGATGCTGGCCTTGAGCAGCAGGCCGCCGTCTTCGCGCGACAGGCCCAGCGCCATGGTGTCGCGGCCCCGTAACGCCAGCCGCTCGCCGTTCACTTCGGTGGCGCTGGTGCGCACGTTGCCGGCGGTGGCCCGGGCGCGCCAGGTGGCGCCGCCCGAAAACCACTGCTGCTCCAGGTCCACGCCGTCGATCGACGCCAGCGGGAAGAACGCATAGAAATCCGCCGGCGGACGCGCCCAGGGCAGGGCGTAGCCGACGTTGCGGCTGTCGGCGAACAGGAAGACGTCGGGGTTGGTGCGGCCGACCCGGATGCGGGTGCTGGAGGTGGGCCGGTAGCCGACATATCCCCACTGGATCAACTCCTCGGCGGGCGTGCCCCGGGGCCGGGACAGCACGACGCCCTGCACGCCGGCTTCCCACTGCGGGCCGCCGTCCCAGTTCAGCTGCGCGCCCAGGCGCGAATCCGGGCTGGCGCTCAGGCGCGAGCTCGGCCCCAGCTGGGTGATGTTGCGCACGAAGCGCCAGTCCTGGCCGCCGGACTGGTGCACCGCGCCCAGGGTGCCGAAACCGCTGAAGCTGAAAGGCGAGGGCGCCGGTGCCGGTGC
>JAKONS010000065.1 GCA_022701845.1 Burkholderiaceae bacterium | reverse complement strand
GCGGCGCGCATCTTCCTGGGCGCGGTGCGCATGGAAGACGGCGCCGCGCCCGGCTGGACGCCGGCGGCGCAGCTGCGCATCACCGCCAACTGACGGCCGTTTCGCCGCCAAACCGGCCCGGTTTCGGAAGATGGGTGCACCCTGTTGCACCCGGGTATCCCGGGGCCGGCGAAAACCGGCGAAAATAGACGGTTACGCGCAATCGGCCCCGGTGCCGGTTGCGAACCGCGCGAGACGCCGCCGCTGCCCTGCCATCCGCAGGGTCCGGCCCGGTTTTCGCTGCTTTCTCCCTGCTTATTTCCCCCCGAGCGATCCACCATGTCCGACGCATCCGACGCCAACCAGGCCCAGGCCAAGAACACCGAGGCGCATCCTCTCGACGCGCTGACCGGCGGGGCGTTTTCCGCGCCCACGTCCGGCGAGCGCGCCGCCCGCGTGCGCGAATGGCTGGCCGGCAATCCCGCGGCCGAGCAAATCCAGGAAGTCTTCAAGGAACTCAGCGTGCGCGACAAGGGCGCCGCCCGCGCCCTGCGCGAGCGCCTCGACGAGCTCAAGCGCGCCAAGGGCCAGGAAGCCATCGCCGCCGAATGGGCCGAGAAGGCCCAGGCGCTGCTGTCGGCGCCCAAGCTCAACATCGCCGACGCCATGGCCTGGCAGCGCGACGCGGCCAAGGCCGGCGCGCCGCTCAGCCGCGAGCCGCTGGCCGCGCTGAAGGCGCAGGTCGCCGAGCGCATCCGCACCATCGAAGACCTGCAGCACCGGGTGCAGGTGCAGCGCGAGGCGGCGGTGCTGCTGTCGCAGCGCATCGACGTGCTGTCGACCAAGCCCTGGCGCGATGCCGCCACCGCGCTGGAAACCCTGCGCGCCGACGTGGCGCACTGGCAGGAACAGGCCGAAGGCCTGGTCAACGACGCCAGCTGGGCCAGTGTCGAGGCGCGCTTCCCGCCGCTGCTCGACAGCTCCAAGGCGCAGCTGCTGGTGGTGTGGGAGGCCTTCCAGGCCGCGCTCGCGCAGACCACCGCCGCCGCCGAAGACGCCGCTGCGCCGCTGCCGAGCGTGCCGGTGTGGGCCGACGAGATCACCGTCGCCCGCGGCGGCGCGCCCGTCTCCGAAAAGGTCGCCACCCCGGCCGAAGCCGCGTCTGCGCCGGCGGCCCGCCCGCCCCGCGCCGCTGCCGATCCGGCGGTGCGCGAGAAGGCCGAAGGCGCGGTGCGCGAAGCGCTCGCCCGGCTCGAGAAGGAAACCGCCGAAGGCCACGGCAAGGCCAGCGTCGGTGCCGCCGCCGCCTTGCGCGCGGTGCTGAAGGAGCACGGCCGCCATGTCAGCGACGCGGTCGAAGCCCAGGTGCATGCCGCGCTGACGGCCGCCGGCGAGCTCGAAGGCTGGTCGCGCTGGCGCCACGACCAGTTGCGCGAGGAACTGGTGGCCAAGGCCGAGGGCCTGATCAACCGCCCCGAAGGCCAGGCGCTCGGCGGCCGCAAGATGCAGGAAACCTTACGCAGCCTGCGCGAGCAGTGGAAGCAGACCGACCAGACCGGCCCGGCCAACCACGGCCTGTGGAAACGTTTCGACCACGCCTGCAACGAGGCCCACAAGGTGGTCGAGGCCTGGCTCGACAAGGTCAAGGCCGACGCCGCCGAACACCGTGCACAGCGCCTGGCGCTGATCGAGGAACTCAAGGCCTGGGGCGCCGAGCAGGCCGCCGGCACCGACTGGAAGTCGCTGCAGCGCGGGCTGCACCAGTTCGCCGACCGCTGGCGCGACGCCGGCCATCTCAGCGAGAAGGCCTTCAACGAAATCATGCCGCAGTGGAAGCAGGCCTTCGCCACTGCGGCCGCGCCGCTGGAAACCGCCCAGCGCGAGAGCAACGAACGCCGCCAGGCCCTGATCGAGGAAGCCGTCGCCCTGTCGGCTGCGCCGACCCTGCGGGTGGACGCGGTGCGCGCCCTGCAGCAGCGCTGGCAGGCCGAGGCGCAGGCGGTGCCGCTGGACCGCCGCCACGAGCAGAAGCTGTGGGACGCCTTCCGCAAGCCGCTCGACGAGGCCTTCCAGCGCAAGGGTGCCGAGCGCGACCGCGCGCAGGGCGCCATCAGCGAACACGACCGCATCGTGCTGCAGGCGTCCGACGCCCTGCGCGCTGCCAACGACAGCGGCGATGTGCAGCAGATCCGTGCCGCCATGTCGGCGCTGGAAGCCGCCATCCGCGGCCAGCAGGCAGCGGCCGCGGCCCAGCCGGCCGCGGCAGCACCCGCCGCGCCCGCACAAGCGGCTGCCGCGCCGGCCGAGGGCGAGGCCGCTGCACCGGCAGACGGTGGCGAGCCCGCCGAAGCGACCGACGGCGGCGAGGCCGCGGCCGCGCCGGCTCCGGCCGCTGCGCCCAAGCCGGCACCGAAGCCGGTGGTGGCGGTGCGCCGCGCCGACGACCGTCCGGGCGGCCCGCGTGCCGAGCCGGCCGGTGCCGCGCGTGGCGGCAAGTTCGGCAGCCGCGACGGCGGCCGTCCGGGCGGACGCCCCGACGACCGCGGCAACCGCGGCGACCGTCCCGGCCGCTTCGGCGATGCGCCGCGCGAAGACCGCGGTCCGCGCCTGGGCGACGCCGCCTTCCGCGCGCAACGCGACGCCATCGAAAACGCCCAGGCCGCACTGCGCAAGCTGTCGGCCCAGGCGCATGGCGAAGCGCTGACGCAGCTGCTGTCGGCCTGGGAGCAGCGCGATCCGGCGCAGATCCCGGGTGCGCAGGCCTTCGGCAACCGCATCAGCCCGGCGGTGCGCGGCGCCTGGGTGCAGGCGGTCGGCGCCGCGCCGGCCGCGGTGCCCAACGAAGCGCTGCTGCGCCTGGAGATGGCCGCCGAAGTGCCGACCCCGGCCGAACACCTCGATGCCCGCCGCACCCTGCAACTGCAGCTGCTCACCCGCCGCAACGATGCACCGCCGAACCAGACCTGGGGCCAGGACGCGGCCAAGGTGCTGGCCGGG
Source organism: Burkholderiaceae bacterium (assembly GCA_022701845.1). Next base: position 2,792 of record JAKONS010000065.1, on the reverse strand, counting down.
GCCAGCGACGCCGCCGCGGCGCGCCGTCTGCAGAACGCGCTGAAGGCGCTGCTGCGTCCCTGACGCGGCCGGGTGGGTGCGGGCACCGCGCCCGTAGCCACCGCGCCCATGAAAAAAGCGCCTGACGTTGCCGTCAGGCGCTTTTTCTTTGGGGCGGTGCCGAAGGCGGCTTAGACGCGCTTGCGGTATTCGCCGGTGCGGGTGTCGATTTCGATCTTGTCGCCTTGCGCCACGAACAGCGGCACCGGGATCTCGAAGCCGGTGGCGATCTTGGCGGGCTTCAACACCTTGCCGGAGGTATCGCCCTTGACAGCGGGTTCGGTCCAGGTGATCTCGCGCTCGACGCTGGTGGGCAGCTCGACCGAGATGGCCTTGCCGTCGTAGAACACCACTTCGACGGCCATGCCGTCTTCGAGGTAGTTCAGTGCGTCGCCCATGTTCTCGGCTTCGACTTCGTACTGGTTGTACTCGGTGTCCATGCAGACATACATCGGGTCGGCGAAGTAGGAATAGGTGCACTCCTTCTTGTCGAGCACGATCTGGTCGACCTTGTCGTCGGCCTTGAGCACCACTTCGGTGTTGAAGTTGGCGATCAGGCTCTTCAACTTCATGCGCACCGTGGCGGAGTTGCGGCCGCCGCGGCTGTACTCGGTCTTCAGGACGACCATCGGGTCCTTGCCGTGCATGATCACGTTGCCGGCGCGGATTTCTTGAGCGATTTTCATAACGTTGTCTGGCTGGTTGGCCGCAGGGCGCGGCAGGCCCTGGGAACCATTGCGGTCCGGCAGGCCTGGCTCGGCGGGGCGAAACAGGCTTGCGGTCCGAACAACAGCGGGCGGCAGTTTTTGGGAAAGCCCGCGATTTTAGCTCCTTCCCGCACCGGGGTTAATAGGGCAGACTCGCGCTCGTTTCGCCGCTTCCGCATGGGATCTGATTTGTCTTCCAACGTCACCGCCAAAATCGCCGCCGCCCTCGTGGCGGCCCGCCGGGAAGGGGTTCCCGCCGACCCCGCACCCTGGGCCGACAGCTCGCTCACCAACGACGACATCTACCGCATCCAGGAACGCGTCGCGCAGGAAATGGACTGGGGCCACGTAGCCGGCCAGCCCACCTGGTGGAAGGGCGGCGGCCCCGGCCCGGGCAGCGATGCCACCTTCGTGAACCTGCCGCGCCCCTGGGTGCGGCCGGCGCCCGGCCCGTTCCGCACCCAGGATTTCAACCGCATCGGCATCGAGATCGAAGTCTGCTTCCGGCTCGCCCGCGATGTCGACGCACCCGATCTGGCCTCGCGCGCGGCGCACGACCCCGCTTCCTTCCTGGACGCGATGGCCGTCTCGATCGAACTGCTCGACTACCGCTGGCAGGGCCAGAACGCGGCGCCGGCGCATCTGCGCGCGGCCGACAACCAGTCCAACGGCGCCCTGGTGGTGGGCGAGTGGACGCCGCTGCGCCCGGTCGACTGGGCGCAGCAGGTGGCGCACCTGGAGATCGACGGCCAGCCGATCGGCAGCTACACCGGCGCCTATCCGGCCGGCGACCCGCTGTGGTTCGCGCCGCAGTGGCTCTCCCACGCGGTGGCGCGGCACGGCGGCCTGGCCGAGGGCAGCGTGCTGACCACCGGCTCATGGTGCGGCGTGGTCTGGCTGGAGGGCCGGGCCGAGGTGACCGCGCGTTTCGACGGCATCGGCGAGGCGCGGCTGACGCTGGTCTGAGGCGGGTCCGGTCCCCGGTCGCCTGACCGCTGGACCGCCCGGTGAACCGTCAGTTCGCGGTTTCCGGAAGGCCGGCCCGGCGCGTGCCGGCACCGGCGGCCGCGGACTCCAGCACGGTCGACAGCACCTCCTCGAAGCGCACCACCACGCCGTCCCAGTCGAGCGACTCGGCGGTGGCGCGTGCCGCGGCGCCCATGCGCCGGCGCAGGGCCGGATCCGCCGCGGCGGCCCGCGCGGCCCGCACGAAGGCGGCCATGTCGCCCGGCATCGCCAGCAGGCCGTTGTCGCCGTCGCGCACCAGCTGCGCCGCCGCCGCATAGTCGAACGCCACCAGCGGCAGCCCGCTGGCCATCGCCTCGGTGGTGACGTTGCCGAAGGTCTCGGTCAGGCTGGGAAACAGGAACAGGTCGGCCGAGGCGTAGTGCACCGCCAGAGCATCGCCGCGCTGCTGGCCGACGAACAGCGCGGCCGGGCAGCGGGCCTGCAGCTCGGCGCGTTGCGGACCGTCGCCCACCACCAGCAGCCGCGCGCGCGGGTGGTCGCGCCGGATCGCCTCGAAGGCGTCGAGCAGCGTGCCCAGGTTCTTCTCCTGCGCCAGGCGGCCCACCGACGCCACCAGCAGATCGTCGGGCGCCAGGCCCCAGTGCGCGCGCAAGGCGGCACTGCGCCGGGTCGGGTGGAACAGGCGGATGTCGACACCGCGCCCCACCACCGCCAGGTCGCGGAAACCGTCGGCCAGCAGCGCCTGCCGCAGCGCGTCGGTCGGCACCATGGTGCAGGCGCCGCGGTTATGGAAATTACGCAGGTAGCCCATGATCGGCCGGCGCAGCCAGCCCAGGCCGTAGTGGCTGCTGTAGGCGTGGAAGTTAGTGCGGAAATCCGAACACACCGGCAGCCCCAGCTGCAGCGCGGCGCGCAGGGCCGACCAGCCGAGCGCGCCTTCGGTGGCGATATGCACGATGTCCGGCCGCTGCCGCGACCACAGCCGCACCAGCGCCCGCCGGCAGGGCAGGCCCATGCGCAGATCGGGATAGCGCGGAATCGGCAGGCCGGGCATCAGCACCTCGTCGAAGCGGGCGG
>JAKONS010000043.1 GCA_022701845.1 Burkholderiaceae bacterium | reverse complement strand
AGCTGGGGGCTTGCGCGCCCCCAGACCCGCGGTAACTTTCTTTTTCGCAAAAAAAGAAACTCACGAAAGAAAATTGCTAGGGGACGAGCTGAACGCTCGGGTCGGGCCATTGCTTCGCTCGGCCCTGGGGAAGAAAGTCGGTTTTATCCGGAGGTGCCACAGACGATTTGATTCTGCTTGCGTAACCCGTGTGCCACGACTTCGCTGCCGGATGACAGTTAATGCGCCTAGATAATCACCGCGGTGGAAACCGGAGGGGTGGATATTCGACCGGCACGCTCACATCGATCGCGGTTGATCGCGCACATCGCGCGCACCGCTAAATAAAGTTGGATCAAGCTGCATCCACCCGGCAACAAGTTAGGCGTTCGACCCGTCCCCCGGCAGCGAAGTCGTGGCACACGGGTTACGGAGGCAGAATCAAGTCGTCTGTGGCACCCAAGGATAAAACCGACTTTATTCCCCAGGGCCGAGCAAAGCGATGGCCCGACCCGAGCGTTCAGCTCGTCCCCTAGCAATTTTCTTTCGTGAGTTTCTTTTTTTGCGAAAAAGAAAGTTACCGCAGGGTCTGGGGGCGCGCAAGCCCCCAGCTCCCCTCTCCCAACGGGGAGAAACATAAAAACCCCATTAAATAATTCCCAAAACCGCAAGGAGAAAACCACCCATCCCCCGGCCCAGCAGCGCCCCCCCTCCCCACGATGACCCCGCGCCCCGCCCCGTCGCGACACTTCCTGCCACCACCGTCGCCGCACTTCGCAGGACAATCGCAGGCTCTTCTCCTCTCCTCTCCTCTCGCCTCCAACAAAATGAAAATCGCCAAAGACACCGTCGTCACCCTCCGCTTCACCGTTGCCGACAGCGCCGGCAAGCTGCTCGACAAGACCAGCGAACCGATGGCCTACCTGCACGGCGGCTACGGCAACACCTTCCCCAAGGTCGAGGAAGCCCTGGAGGGCCAGGAAACCGGCTTCTCCACCACCCTGGCGCTGGAGCCGGCCGATGCCTTCGGCGTGCGCGACGAATCGCTGGTGCGCAGCATTCCCAAGAGCGAATTCCCGCCGGGCGTGAAGGTGGGCGGCCAGCTGCGCGGCACCGGCGACGACGGCAAGGAGCAGATCTACCGGGTGGTCAAGATCAAGGGCCCGGAAGTGCTGCTCGACGGCAACCACGCCCTGGCCGGCCAGGCGCTGCGCTTCGCGCTCAAGGTCGAGGACGTGCGCCCGGCCAGCGCCGAGGAGCTGTCGCACGGCCATGTGCACGGCGAGCACGGCCACCACCACTGAGCCATCGGCGCATAACGCACGAACCGACCGAGGAAAGAGCTTTCACCGATGGCGCTCGTCTATTCGACCGACACCGGGCGGCTGTGCCCGGACTGCGGCCGGCCGCAGTCGGCCTGCGTCTGCCGCCAGCAGGCGACGGCCGCGGCCCAGCGCGGCAGCGGCACGGTGCGCCTGCTGCATGAGACCAAGGGCCGCGGCGGCAAGGGCGTGACGGTGGTGCGCGGCCTGGCGCTCGACGCACCGGAACTCGCGGCCCTGGGCAAGACCCTGCGCACCGCCTGCGGCGCCGGCGGTGCGGTGAAGGAAGGCGGCACGCTGGAAGTGCAGGGCGACCACCGCGACACCGTGGCGCGCCTGCTGGAGCAGCGCGGCATCGCCTTCAAGCGCAGCGGCGGCTGATTCGGCCGGGGGCGGCCGGCGAGGCCCTCGGCCTACGCAGCCGAAACCTCAATAGATTCAATGCGTTGCGCGGCTGCCGTGATAGCCAAACACAACTGCCCTTTTTGCGCCGAGCTGGTTAACGTATCGGGTTGCAACCACATGGTTGCCCATTCGCTAAAAAAAGCGCCATGAAAAAGCCATCCGATCCGTCCCAGGGCATGTGGGGATCCATCTTCACCTCCCGCGCCATGCGCCGCCAGCTCGACGCGCTCTACCGCAACCAGGCGGTGATCGAGTTCAGTCCCGAGGGCATCATCCTGTCGGCCAACCCGAATTTCGAGAAGACCATCGGCTACTCGATGGACGAGCTGAAGGGGCAGCACCACCGCATGCTGGTCGACCCGGACGAGGCCGCGTCGAGCGACTACCGCCGCTTCTGGGAACGCCTGGCCGCCGGCGAAGCCTTCGTCGGCCGCTGCCGCCGGGTGCGCGGCAATGGCAGCGACATCTGGCTGCAGGCCAACTACAGCCCGATGCTCGACCGCGACGGCAGCGTGGTGCGGGTGGTGAAGTACGCGATGGACATCACCGAGCAGGTGCTGCGCGACGCCGAGGCGCAGAGCCAGCTGGCGGCGGTGAGCCGCTCGCAGGCGGTGATCGAGTTCGCCCTGGACGGCACCATCCTGCGCGCCAACGGCAACTTCCTGACCGCCATGGGCTACCACGACGAGCGCGACATCGTCGGCAAGCACCACAGCATCTTCGTGCGCCCGGAAGAGCGCAGCTCGCCGGGCTACGCCGCCTTCTGGCGCGAACTGGGCGCCGGCCGCTACCACCACGGCCAGTTTTGCCGGCAGGGCCGCGCCGGCAACGCGGTGTGGATCGAGGCCAGCTACAACCCGGTGCTCGACGAAACCGGCCGGCCGTTCAAGGTGGTGAAGTACGCCACCGACATCACCGCCCGCTTCGAGGCGACGCGCACCCTGCAGGTGGCGTTCCACGAGCTCAACACCCTGGTGGTCGACAGCGCCGGCAAGGCCAACGAGGCGCACCAGCAGACGCGCCAGGTGCTCTCCACCGCCACCGACGGCACCGCGGCCACCGGGCGCGCGGTGGAGGCGATGGGCGCCATCCGCCTGGATTCCCAGCGCATCGCCGAGATCGTCGGGCTGATCGACGGCATCGCCTTTCAGACCAATCTGCTGGCCCTGAACGCCGCGGTGGAGGCGGCGCGGGCCGGCGAGCAGGGCCGCGGCTTCGCGGTGGTGGCGGGCGAGGTGCGCACCCTGTCGCAGCGCAGCGCCGCAGCCGCGCAGGAAATCAAGACGCTGATCGCCGCCTCGCGCCAGCGGGTGCAGGAGGGCGACGCCCATGTGCAGGAAACCGGCAAGGTGATGCAGGGCATAAAGACCTCGGCCCACGAGGTCGCCGAGATCATGGGCGGCATCGTCGAGGCGGCGCAGTCGCAGCACGCGCGCATGGGCGCGGTGAACCAGGCGATGGGCCTGCTCGAAGCCGCCGTCGTGCGCGACTGACGGCCGGCGGCCGGATCAGTAGCCGACCGCCCAGCGCTGCCCGGCGCTGCGCAGCACCACCTGGCGCGGCGCGATCGATTCCAGCACCACGCCGGCGGCGGCCTCGTCGCCTTCGTGCAGCACCTGGCCGTTGACGATCACCATCCGGTAGGCCGGGTTGGCCGAATAGCTGGCGCCGGCGACGCTGAGCTGCGGCAGGCGCTGGCGCACGTCGGCGGGGAGCTCCTGCAGCAGGGGCACGGTGGCGGCGGGAGCCGGAGCCGGAGCCGGCGTGCTGGCCGGAGCGGCCGTCCTGGGCGGTGCGGGGGGTGGCGGGGGTACGGGTGATGGCGCCGGAGCCGATGGCGCCGGGGTGGCCGGCACAACAGGAGCCTGAATCGGAGCCTTAGCCGGAGTCGGAGTCGGAGTCGGAGCCGGGGTCGGTGTGGCCTTGGGCGCGGGCGCTGCGACAGCCGCCGGTGCCACGGGTGCCACCGCCACGCGCGGCGAGCTTGCCGGCGCCGTGGCTGGTGCGGGCACCGGCGCAGGATCCATCGGCACGACAGGCGCTGGCGCCGACGCCACGGCCTCCGCCGCCGGCCGCTCCGCCTGCAGCATCCACCATCCCGCCGCCCCGGCCACCGCCACACCCCCCGCCACCGCCGCCGCCGCCACCACCGGCAGGCGCGACCGCGCCGCGGGCCGGTCGACCGGCACCATCGGCTGCGGCGTGTGCAGGCCGGGCACGGTGCCGCGTCCGCGTTCGGCATCGGCGCGCCGCAAGGCATCGAGGATCAGGGACATGGGGCGGCGATCGGGTTGGTGAAGCGTCGGTGGGCCGGACGCGGTCAGGGGCGGGCCAGGCGCGGCTCGTCCACGCCGCTGGCGCGGTTGAGCCGCATGGCGGTGAGCGGGCCGGCCCGGCCGTCGGGCGGCAGGCCCTGGGCCAGCTGGAAACGGGTGATGCGTTCGCTGCGCGGCAGGTCGGCGGGCAGATCGGGCAGCACCTTCGCCAGCCGCGCATCCATCTCGGCCGGTGATTCGCCGGCCGAGCGCCACAGGGTGATCAGATCGCCGCGCCACCAGCGCGCCAGCACGGCGGTGGCGATGCGCTGCGGCGTGCCGCCGACGTCGATCCAGGCGGTGTCGGCCTCCAGCCCGCGCAGCAGCACATAGGCTGCGCGTTTGCCGCCGCCCGCGGCGGTGCCGGCCGGCGGCAGTTCCAGCGGCAGCACCGCGGGCCGGTCGAGCTGGCGCAGCAGGTCGAGCCCGGCGCGGCGCGCCCGGAAGCATTGCAGGTCGCCGCGGGCCAGCGCGGCGCAGGCCGGCCCGGCCGGTGCGGCTGCCGCGTCGACGCCCCAGGCGGCGCCCAATGCGCGCAGCGCGGCGTCTTCGGTGGCCGGCCATTGCGGCAGCGCGGTGTCGACATCCAGGGCGGCAGCGGGCGCCTGCGTTGTGCTCGACGCCGCCGGGTGCCCCTCCTTCGCCGACAGCGCCGAGGCCACCGCCCCCGGCAGCGCGGGCAGCTCCGCCAGTAGATGCGCCGGCCGGTTCGCCCACACCGCCGCACCGGCGACGATCACCAGCGCCACCCCCGCCAGCGCCACCGCGCCGCCGGCCCAGCCGCGCCGCGCGGCGGTGCCCGGTGGCGGATACGCCCCGGCGCTGCTCGCGGCGCCGCCGGGCGCGGTGTAGAACACCTCGCGCGCCGCCTTTTGCACCAGCGTCGCATCCACGCTGCGCACGCCGGCCGCATAGGCGCCCAGCAATGCGCGGTCGCACAGCAGGTTGATGCGCCGCGGCACGCCGCCGGTGCGCCGGTGGATCGCCCGCAGCGCCCGCCGGTCGAACAGCGGCGCGCCCTGCCAGCCGGCCACCGCCAGCCGGTGCGCCACATAGGCCTGGGTCTCCGGCAGCGACAGCGCGTCGAGGTGAAAGCGCGCCACCACCCGCTGTGCCAGCTGCTCCAGCGCCGGCTGCGCCAGCAGGTTGCGCAGCTCCGGCTGGCCGATCAGCACGATCTGCAGCAGCTTGCGCTCGGCCGTCTCCAGGTTGGTCAGCAGGCGAAGTTGTTCCAGCACGTCGACCGACAGGTTCTGCGCCTCGTCGATCACCAGCACCGCGTGCCGGCCGGCCGCATGCGAGGCCAGCAGGAAGCGGTTGAGCGGGTCGATGCAGTCCTTGATCGTCTCGGCCGCCCCGGGCGCGGCGGGCGCATGGGCCACGCCGAACTCGTCGTCGATGGTGCGCAGCAGTTCCAGCGCGCTCTGCTTCGGGTTGAACACATAGGCCACGTCGCAGTCGGTGGGCATCTGTTCCAGAAAGCAGCGGCAGACGGTGGTCTTGCCGGTGCCGATCTCTCCGGTCAGCAGCACGAAGCCACCGCCGGCCCGCAGGCCGTAGAGCAGATGCGCGAGCGCCTCCCGGTGCCGCTCGCTCATGAAGAGGTAGCGCGGGTCCGGGGCGATGGAAAAAGGCGCCTGCTGCAGGCCGAAGGCGGATGCGTACATGGAGCCCGCAAGGATAGCGGGGCGGGTGGCGTCTTTCGTGTCGATGTCTGCACGATGCACCGCGCTACCGGCAGGCGCAGGGCGCTGCAGCAGGAGCCGGGCAGGGTGTGGGCCGCTTCTTCTGCGTAATACTGCAGCGCGCAGGTACCGGTGGCGCCTTCGGCGACGGTGCTGACGGCGAAAGGCCTTGTTCTCGACGGGGAGTCTGTAATGGCGTGGCGGATGTGTGAGAGACGATAGAGTCGCCGGACGCGGTCGCGGCATATTCGGCCGTATTCGGAAGCCCAGGCTGCCGGTGGTTTTCGTCGTGACTTTGTCGATTTCGATAGCGAGCTTATGCGTTCGCTATTTTTTCACCGAGCCGGAGGATTGCCGATCCGCGACGCCGGGAGAATTCAAGGCTTTTATCGAAAGAAGCTTTCGTATGAAAAACGATGACCCGAAATGGTCGCGTCTTTCGCCCGGCGGGCGCGTCGACCCGACGACCATTGCGGTCGGCTTGCCGACGCTCGGAATCCCAGGCCCGACATCTCCCGACTGGATGGGCTGGACTTCGGGTAAATCCGAATCGAACGGGAGAACGTACGTGTACACCGTGATGTATAGCTGCGGGCGTGGGCTGGAATACTCTGGGCTGACCGAGCAGAAATAGATAGATAGATAGATAAATAATCGTGTTTTTCAGCCGCCTATCAAGAAAATCGGAATAAATAAATGCCGCAGAATATTTTCCCACCCATGCGCCGCATTGCCGTTGCCTGTTCCACGATCGTGCTCGCCCTGGCAGGTGGCGCATGTTCCACGTCACCGGCAGCCGAGCCCGCTGGCACGAAAATGGTGAGCGCCGACAAGTTGCGCCCTGCCGGCCGGGTGCGCGCGTCGTTGAACTCGCGGGATTTCCACAACGCGTTTCCTGGTGGGACTACGGTGCTGCGGCTGGCGATCGGGGCGGATGGGAAGGTGGGCGATATTCGCATCGTGGAGTCCAGCGGTAATGCTGCGGTGGATGCGGCGGCGGCTCGGTCGCTGGTGGGGGCGGGTTTTGTGCCTTATCGGGAGGATGGGGTTGCGATTCCGGTTACTACGTTGATGCCGGTGCGGTTTCCTGCTTCGGGGTGTATTTTGGCGCGGCCGCTTGATTGTTGACTTGGTTTTGGCTTGGTTTATTTAACGTGTAGCTGGGGGCTTGCGCGCCCCCAGACCCTGCGGTAACTTTCTTTTTCGCAAAAAAAGAAACTCACGAAAGAAAATTGCTGGGGACGAGCTGAACGCTCGGGTCGGGCCATCGCTTCGCTCGGCTCTGGGGAAGAAAGTCGGTTTTATCCGGAGGTGCCACAGACGATTTGATTCTGCCTCAGTAACTCGTGTGCCACGACTTCGCTGCCGGGGGACGGGTCGGGCGCCTAACTTGTTGCCGGGTGGATGCAGCCTGATCCAACGTTGTTTGGCTGTGCGCGCGATGCGCAAGATCGACCGCGATCGATGCGAGCGTGCCGGTTGAATATTCACCCATCCGGTTTCCACCGC
>JAKONS010000026.1 GCA_022701845.1 Burkholderiaceae bacterium | reverse complement strand
GCGGTGCAGATCGTGGTGCACATGGTGTATTTCCTGCACATGAACAGCCGCTCGGAAGGCGGCTGGAGCATGCTGGCGATGATCTTCACCATCGTGGTGGTGGTGATCACCCTGAGCGGTTCCTTGTGGGTGATGTTCCACATGAACGCCAACATGATGCCGGTCAATGCCCACGACATGAAGAACATGCCCTGATGGCAGGGCAGGCGACACAACGGGGCCGCCGTGCCCCGCGATCGAAAGCCACCGCCACCATCCTGGCGGTGTTTTTTTTGGTGGCCTTCGTCTGCTTCGTGCTGCTGGGCAACTGGCAGGTGCAACGCCGCGAGTGGAAACTGGCCCTGATCGAGCGCGTCGAGCAGCGTGTGCATGCGGCGGTGACGCCGGCCCCCGGCCCCGATACCTGGATCGGTGTGACCGCAGCCGACGACGAATACCGCCACGTCATCCTCAACGGCGTGTTCCAGCATGCGCAGGAGACGCTGGTGCAGGCCGTCACCGAGAAAGGCCCCGGCTTCTGGGTGCTGACGCCCTTGCTGCGCAGCGACGGCAGCACGGTGATCGTCAACCGCGGCTTCGTACCGCCGGAAAACCGCGAACGCTCGGCCCACGGCGGCGACCGCCCGGAGGGCACCGTCAGCGTGACCGGCCTGTTGCGGCTGACCGAGCCGGACGGCGGTTTCCTGCGCAGCAACGACCCGGCGGCTGAGCGCTGGTTCTCGCGCGACGTGCAGGCGATCGCTGCCGCCCGCGGCTTGAAACAGACAGCGCCGTACTTCGTGGATGCCGACGGCCAGGCCTGGACACCGATGGGTGCGCCGATCGGCGGGCTTACCGTCGTGTCCTTCCACAACAGCCACCTGGTGTACGCGCTGACCTGGTACGGGCTGGCCTTGATGACGGTGGTGGGCGCCGTCATCTGGTACCGCGAAGAGCGGCTGCGCCACAGGTCGGACCGGTAAGGTCCGCGCGCCGATGATTCCGCCATCGCCGCCCGTGCTGCATCCGGCCACCATGGCAGGCACGGCGCGTCTGGACGAGGCAACCGGCCTCGCCAACATGCAGCAGCTGATCGAGCTGCGCTGGATCGCGGTGATCGGGCAGGTGGTCACCATCGGCATCGCCCATTTCGTGTTCGACATCGCGCTGCCGTTGCGGCATATGGCGGCGGTGATCGGTTTTCTGATCGTCTTCAACCTGGCCAGCCAGTGGCGCTGGCGCTCGCGCGGCGAGGTCACCAACGACGAGCTGTTCCTGGCCCTGCTGGTCGACGTCGGCATGCTGACCGCGCAGCTCTACCTCAGCGGCGGCGCCACCAATCCGTTCACCTTCCTCTACCTGCTGCAGGTGACGCTGGCCGCGGTGCTGCTCAAGCCCTGGTCGGTGTGGACGATGGTGGCGCTGACCGTGGCCTGCGTGGCCGGGCTGGCGCTCTTCGGCCGGCCGCTGGCGCTGCCGCCCGACCACGACCGCGGCCTGGCCAGCCCGTTCATCCAGGGCATGCTGATCTGTTTCGCGCTGAATGCCGGATTGCTGGTGATCTTCATCAGCCGCATCGGCCGCAACCTGCGCGACCGCGACGCGCGGCTGGCCGACCTGCGCGAGCGCGCGGCCGAGGAAGAGAATGTGGTGCGCATCGGCCTGCTGGCCAGCGGAGCGGCGCACGAGCTGGGCACGCCGCTGGCCACGCTGGCGGTGATCCTCGGCGACTGGCGCCGCATGCCGGCCTTCCGCGCCGATGCCGAACTGCTGCAGGAAGTCGGCGAAATGCAGGCGCAGGTGCAGCGCTGCAAGACCATCTTGAGCGGCATCCTGCTGTCGGCGGGCGAGGCCCGCGGCGAGTCGTCCGAGCAGACCACCGTCAACACCTTCCTGGACGACCTGGCCGACGAATGGCGCGAGACCCGCGGCGTCGACGTGCTGGGCACCACGAACCGGCTCGGCCACGACATGGCGATGGTCTCCGACACCGCCTTCAAGCAGATGGTCTACAACGTGCTCGACAATGCGCTGGAGGCCTCGCCGCGCCGGGTGCACCTGGATGCCGCGCTCGACGCCGACAGCCTCACACTGACGGTGACCGACGACGGCCCGGGCTTCCAGCCGCAGGTGCTGGCGCAGTTGGGCAAGCCTTACAACTCGACCAAGGGCCGCACCGGCAGCGGGCTGGGCCTGTTCCTGGCCGTCAACGTGGCGCGCACCCTGGGCGGACATGTCATGGCCGGCAACCGGCCCGAGGGCGGGGCCGTGGTGGTGATCACCCTGCCGCTGGCCGCCATCACTTTGAAGGAAGGCGAAGGACGTGTCGGCTGAACTACAGGATGACGAAGAGCGGCTGCTGCTGATCGTCGAGGACGATGCGGCTTTCGCGCGCACGCTGGGTCGCTCCTTCGAGCGGCGCGGCTACACCGTGCTGCATGCGGCCAGCCTCGACGAGATGACCGCCTTGCTGGCCGAGAGCGCGCCGGGCTATGCGGTGGTCGATTTGAAGCTCAACGGCGACGCGTCGGGCCTGGCCTGTGTGCAGGCGCTGCATGCGCACGACGAAGACATGCTGATCGTGGTGCTCACCGGTTTCGCCAGCATCGGCACGGCGGTCGAGGCCATCAAACTGGGCGCCTGCCACTACCTCGCCAAGCCGTCCAACACCGACGACATCGAGGCGGCGTTCGGCCGTGCAGAGGGCAATACCGAAGTGGAACTGAGCAATCGCTCCAGCTCGATCAAGACGCTGGAGTGGGAGCGCATCCACGAAACCCTGGCCGAAACCGGCTTCAATATTTCCGAAACCGCGCGCCGCCTGGGCATGCACCGCCGGACGCTGGCGCGCAAGCTCGGCAAGCAGCAGGTGAAGTAGCCGGCGCGGGGTGCCTACCCGCCGCGCCGCTGCACCATGCCGGCGCTGGCCTGGTTCAGGCCGACGACCTCGACCGCGCTGCCGTGTTTGCGCAAGCGCTCCACCACTTTGTCCAGCGCCGCCACCGCGGTGACGTCCCAGAAGTGCGCCGCCGACACGTCGATGGTGACCGCGCGGCCGTCGGCGTCGCGGTAGTCGAAGGCATCGACGAAGATTTCCGAGGACGCGAAGAACACCTGGCCCGAGACCCGGTAGACGATGCCCTCGGCGCCGGCCTCCTGGCGCACTTCCAGCAGGCGCGCCACCTTGAAGGTGAAGAACACACCGCTCAGCAACACGCCGGCCGCAACGCCGGCGGCGAGGTTGTCGGTGGCTACGGTGACCGCGACCGTTGCCAGCATCACCGCGCTCGAGGTACGCGGGTGCCGCACCAGCGCGCGCAGCGAAGCCCAGTCGAAGGTGGAGGCCGACACCATCACCATGATCGCCACCAAAGCCGCCACCGGCACCATCGACACCCAGGGCCGCAGCAGCACCATCAGGATCAGCAGGAAGGCACCGGCGAACAGGGTCGACAGCCGGCCGCGGCCGCCGTAGCGCACGTTGCTCACCGTCTGGCCGATCATTCCGCAGCCGGCGATGCCGCCGAACAGGCTGGCCGCCACGTTGGCCATGCCGAGCCCGCTGCATTCCCGGTTGCGCGGGCTGGGGGTGTCGGTGAGCTCGTCGACCACGCTGGCGGTCATCATCGATTCCAGCAGCCCGACCATGGCGATGGCCAGCGCTGGGAGTGCCACCAGCCGCAGGGTTTCGAGGTTGGCCGGCACGGCGGGCCAGCCGAAGGAGGGCAGGGCGTCGGGCAGGCGGCCGAGATCGGCCACGGTTTGCAGCGGCAGGTGCAGCCATTGCGCCAGCAGCGTCAGCACCAGGATGCACAGCAGCGGCGACGGCACGGCGCTGAAGATGCGCAGCGGTATGCGCGGCAGCAGATAGATGATGGCCAGGCCCAGTGCCAGCATCGCCCAGGTGGCCGGATTGGCGCCGTGGCTCGGCTGCAGGTGCGGCAGTTGGGCGGAAAAGATCAGGATCGCCAGCGCATTGACGAAGCCGGTGCGCACCGAGCTCGACACGAAACGCATCAGCACCCCCAGCCGCAGCAGGCCGAAGGCGATCTGCACCACGCCGGCCAGCATGCCCGCCGCCAGCAGATAGGGCAGGCCGTGCGCGTGCACCAGGGGCGCCGCCACCAGCGCCACCGAGCCTGCCGCCGCCGACACCATCGCCGGCCTGCCACCGGTGAAGGCGATCACGATGCCGATCACGAAGGAGGCGAACAGCCCGACCGCGGGATCGACGCCGGCGACGAACGAGAAGGCGATCACCTCTGGGATGAGGGCGAAGGTGGCGACCGCGCCGGCCATCAGTTCGCGCGGGATGCTGGGGCACCACTCGGCGCGCAGGCGCGAAAGGAAAGACCGCTGGAGGTGACGCGAGGGCGGGTGCGATGGCATGGCGGGCGGGCGGTCCAAAAGAAAAACCCACGCCTGCGATGCAGGGGTGGGTTTTCTGGAAGTGGCTCCTCGACCTGGGCTCGAACCAGGGACCTACGGATTAACAGTCCGGCGCTC
>JAKONS010000014.1 GCA_022701845.1 Burkholderiaceae bacterium | reverse complement strand
GGCGGCTTCACCGACGTGGTCGCGCGGGTCGTCGCGCAGGGCCTGGGCAAGAACCTGGGCCATGCGGTGATCATCGAGAACCGCCCCGGCGCCGGCTCCACCCTGGGCGCCGACCAGGTGGCCAAGGCGCCGCCCGACGGCTACCGGCTGCTGATGGTGTCGACCACCCATGTGATCTCCGACGCGCTCTACAAGAACCTGCCCTACGACCCGATCAAGGCCTTCACCCCGATCGCCAAGATCGCCGAGGCGCCCTATGTGCTGCTGGTCAATGCGCAGGTGCCGGCGAAAAGCGTGGCCGAGCTGGTGGCGCTGGCCAAGGCGCAGCCGGGCAAGCTCGACTACGCCTCCTCCGGCAACGGCAGCTCGCAGCACATGATGGCGGCGCTGTTCGCCTCGATGGCCGGCCTCAAGGTGAACCACGTGCCCTACCGCGGCAGCGGCCAGGCCGCCACCGACCTGGCCGCCGGCACGGTGCAGTTCGGCTTCATGGGCACGCCGGTGGCCATCCAGCAGACGCAGGCCGGGCGCACCCGGGCGCTGGGCGTGACCAGCGCCAAGCGCTCGGCCCAGCTGCCCAACGTGCCCACGCTCGACGAAGCCGGCCTGCAGGGCTACGACGCCAGCGTGTGGCTGGGTTTGCTGGCGCCGGCCGGCACGCCGGCGGCGATCGTCAAGCGGCTGCAGGACGAGTCGATCAAGGTGATGCAGGCGCCGGAAACCCGCGGCGCGCTGGTGGCCGCGGGCGTCGATCCGGGCGTGCTGGGCTCGGCCGAGTTCGCCGCATTGATGGAATCCGACCGGGCGAAGTGGGCCAAGGTGGTGGCCGAGACCGGCGCCAAGGTCGAGTGAGCGCTCAGTAGCCGAGCATGTTGCGGCGGATGCCCGCGAGGTGCGCCATCAGCGCCTCGCGGGCGGCGTCGCGGTCGCGGTTCTTCAAGGCTTCCACCAGCAGGCGGTGCTCGCGCTGGTAGGCGGCGCGCCGCTCGGGCGTGACGCTCTTCTTCTTCATCACGCCCCATTCGCCGCGGTTGCGGGCGTCGCGCAGCTGGTCGAACACCGCGATGCAGACCGCGTTGTGGGTGGCCTGCGCCAGCGCCTGGTGCAGCGCCGCGTCCCAGTGCTCGAACTGCTCCAGCGTGGGCGCCGCCTCGCTGCGGTCGCAGCATTCCTCCAGCGCGCGGAAATCGACGCTGGTGGCGTTGCGCACGATGGCGTCGATCAGCGCCGGCTCCAGCAGCATGCGGGCGTCCATCAGGTCGGCCGGGCTGAAGGCGGCGGCATCGGCCGGCGCGGCCGGCAGGCGCTCGCGCGCGTCGTCGGCCACATAGGTGCCGCTGCCCACCGTCTGGGTGATCAGCCCGGCCTCCTTCAGCTGCGCCAGCACCCGCCGCACCGTGGCGCGGCCGACCGCATGGCTGTCGCACAGCGCCCGCTCGGTCGGAATCCGCTCGCCCGGCCGCCAGCGGCTGTCGCGGATGCCGGCGACCAGCGCGGCGCGCAGGCTGAAGGCGGGGTCGGTATGGGCGTTCATCGGTGGCGCACAAAAAAGGGGGGGCCGCCAGTATCCCAGCAAGCCTCCCGGTGC
This sequence comes from Burkholderiaceae bacterium, assembly GCA_022701845.1. The sequence goes on along the minus strand of JAKONS010000014.1, from coordinate 3,683 downwards.
GATGTCGCGCCCGCCCCTGCCGGCGCAGGCGCCGCCTACGCCTTTTCGCGGTCTGCGTAGATGCGGAAGTCCATGTGGTGCTCCTGTGCCAGCCGGCGCTCGAAGCTCTCGATCTCCGGCGTGATGCCGATGCCGCGGAAGCCGCCGCGCACCGCCCGCGCCGCGGTGTCCTTGTAGGCCAGCGACCAGGCCTCGGGCAGCGCGATCGCGTCCGGCGAGGCGATCCACAGGCGCAGCAGGTGGCGCTTGCGCTCCGGCTCGTCGTGGTCCTCGTAGTCGGTGCGGGAGTGCAGCACCACATGGTTGTTGATCAGTTGCACGTCGCCCGGCTCGAAATCCATGCGAAAGCACAGCTCGGGGCGCTTCAACACTTCGTCGAAATAGTCGAGCGCCTCGGTCTGCAGATCGGTCAGGCGCGGCACCTCGGGAAAGGTGGCCTGGGCCGAGCGCACATGGTTGCGGATGTGGCGGCAGGCGAACTGGCCGTCGCGGGTGCCGAACACCGGCGCCAGGTAGTAGGGCGGCTCCTCCGGCGCGTTCTCGGCCTGGCGGCTGAAGGTGAGCGGGCGGTACAGCTCGGCGACCAGGTCGGGGCGCTCGGCCAGCATCGCGTTGTGCGCGGCGATCGAGCTGGAGATCATGCTTTCGCCGCCGCTGCGCGCGGTGCGCAGGCACATCAGGCCGACCAGGTCGGCGCCGTCGGCATGGAAGTCGAGCGCCGAGCGGGTGTTGTAGCCGCGCCCGGCGCTGCTGCGGTAGGTGCCGCCGGCGTCGCGCACGTCCGACATGTACTGGCTGGCCTTGCCCTGCGGCCGCGGCACGCCCAGGTGCAGGCCGATGCCCCAGAACATCAGCCGCGCCTCGTCCACCGACCAGCGCTGCACCGGAAAGCCGCGCATCAGCTGGAAGCCGCGGCCGTGCTGGGTTTCCTCGACGCTGGCGCGCAGCCGGCGCAGCGCCGCCGGGCCGAAGGCGAAGTCGCGCCGCGACAGCTCGAACAGGCTGCGGCCGGTGACCTGGGCGCTGGCCAGGCCGGCCTCGAAATCGGTGATCTCGGCATCGGTCAGGCGCACCGCCCAGCTCGGGTCGGCGGCCACCTCGGCGCGGGCCCAGCCGTGCGGATGGGAGACATGGCGGATGTCGGCGGCCGGGTCGGCGACGGTGGCGGCGTCTGCTGCGGTGGCGGAATGCGTGGCGGTGGATGTCATGGCGGGGTCCTGGTGCGAACGATGGGAGCGCTCAGTCGGCGCGGAGGTTGACGGACTTGGCGAGACCGGCCCAGAACTGGGAGTCGCGCTTGACCTGCTGGTTGAAATCGGCCGGCGAGTTGCCCACCGGCACCGCGGCCTGGGCCGCCAGGATGTCGGTCATCTCGGGCGTGTGCACCACCGCCGCGACTTCCTTCTGCAGCCGCTCGATCACTTCGCGCGGGGTGGCGGCGGGGGCGAACAGGCTGTAGGTGCTGCGCACCTCGGTGAAGGCCGGCATGCCCTGCTCGGCCATGGTCGGCACCTCGGGCAGCGCCGGCGAACGCTGGGTGCCGGTGATGCCGATCGCCTTGATGCGGCCGGCCGCGATCAGCTGCTTGGCGGTGAGCACGCTGGTCACGCCCATGGTCACGTTGCCGCCGGCCACGTCGGCCATCAGCGGGCCGCCGCCCTTGTAGGGGATGTGCACCGCGTCGAGCTTCTGGCCCTCGACATACATCGCGCCCACCAGGCGGGTCATGTTCTCGGAGCTGCCGTAGGAATAGCGCCTGGGCGTCTTGCGGATCAGCTCGGTGAGCTCCCGGGCGGTGGCCACCGGCACATCGGCGCCCACCACGAACACCAGCGGCGACTCGGCCACCATGGTGATGCCGGTGAGGTCGCGGGCGGTGTCGTAGGGCAGCTTCATCACCAGCGGATTAATCAGGTGCGAGGCCACCACCAGCACGATGCTGCTGCCGTCGGGCGCCGACTTCACCACCGACTCGGTGCCGATCGCGCCGTCGGCGCCGGGCCGGTTCTCCACCAGCACCGTCTGCCCCAGCCGGGGCCGCAGCCGCTCGGCCAGGTGCCGGGCGATGATGTCGGTGCCGCCGCCGGCCGAGTACGGCACCACGATGCGGATCGGCTTGTCGGGAAACGCGGCCAGCGCCGGCAGCGGCGCGGCCAGGCCGAACGGCAGGGCCGCGGCGGCGAGCGCCAGGGCCAGGCAGCGGCGCGGCATGTCGGGAAGCGGCCGGGTGGCGCGGTGGGAACGGTTCATCGTGCTTGTCTCCTGTCGTTGTCATGGGGTGGCCGCGACGGATCTGCGTCCGCTGGAGCCGGTGAATCGTCGTCGGAGCGGCTGCGCGTCAGCCCTGCCCCGCGGCCAGCCGCACGTTCATCGTGTAGGTGAACTGGTGGCCCGGATGCAGGGTGCGGGTGGTCTCCAGAACCTGGCCCTTCGAGCCGATGTAGCGCCGCACGATGACCAGCACCGGCTCGCTCGCCGGCGTCTGCAGCAGCGCGGCTTCCTGCGCGGTGGGGAGTGCCGCCACCAGCTCCTGGCGGATCTCGCCGATCGGCTCGCCCAGCTGCTCCTCGATGGCGCGGAAGATCGGCTGGCTCGCCTCGCCATCGCCCGCGCGCTCGTCATGCAGCAGCGCGCCGAAGGCATACGGCAGGTACACGTCGGCCAGCGTGCTCGGCCGATCGCCGCCGGCGGGAAAACGCAGCAGCGTCATGCGCCACCAGCGCTCGCCGGGCTTGCAGCCGAGCCAGCCGGCCAGTGCCGCGTCCACCGTGAGTTCCACCTTGGCGATGCGCTCCACCCGGGTGCTGGCGACGTACTGCAGCAGGTCTTCGGCCGAGCCGAAACCCTGGGTGTAGCGCTGCTGCGCGGTGGTGGCCTGCACCACGCTGCCGACGCCCTGCTGCGCCGCGATCAGCCCGCGCGACTGCAAGGTGCGCAGCGCAGCGCGCACCGTGTGGCGGCTGACGCCGAACTGCAGCGTGAGCTCCGGCTCCGAGGGCAGCGTGTCGCCCACCCGGTAGCGGCCCTGCGCCAGGTCCTGCTCCAGCGCGCGCGACACCAGCGCGTGCTTGGCTGGCGAGGCGGATGCCGGCGTGCGCGGCGCGCTCATGCGGTGGGGCCGTGCGGCCGGAGGAAGGGAATGGAGCATCGAATGCGCTTGTTTGCTTGTACGTACATGTTAGGTGCTGTGAAAAAGCCGGCCATCGGGGTTTTCGCCGATGCCGGCCTTATCGCACAGCGGATTATTCCGGCCGCAGGTTGATCGACCGGGCCAGCCCCGACCAGAACTCCGACTCGCGCTTGACCTGCAGGTTGAAATCCGCCACCGAGTTGCCCACCGGATAGGCCGCCTGCGCCGCCAGCACCTCCTTCATGTCGGGCATCTGCAGCACCGCGGCGATCTCCTTCTGCAGCCGCTCCAGCGTCTCGCGCGGGGTGCCGGCGGGCGCGAACACGCTGTAGGTGGTGCGCACCTCGGCGAAGGCCGGCATGCCCAGCTCGCCCATGGTGGGCACGTCGGGCAGCACCGGCGAGCGCTTGGCGCCGGTGATGGCCAGCGCCTTCACCCGCCCGCCCACCACCAGCTGCTTGGCGCTGACCACGCTGCTCACCCCCAGCGTGGTGGTGCCGCCGGCGATGTCGGCCAGCATCGGCGCGCTGCCCTTGTAGGGCACATGCACCGC
>JAKONS010000004.1 GCA_022701845.1 Burkholderiaceae bacterium | reverse complement strand
CCGCCGAACTTCTTCGACAGCACGGTGGCGATCGCCGCCGTCAGCGTGGTCTTGCCGTGGTCGACGTGACCGATGGTGCCCACGTTGACGTGCGGCTTGGTCCGTTCGAATTTTCCTTTTGCCATTTCTTTTCCTAGATAAAGAGCTGTGCCCGTGGTGGGTTTAAGGTCTGCACCGCATTGCTGGTTCCCCCGCCACGGGCAGCAGGGGGCACACGATCGCAGACCGGTTCATTTCCAGGCTCGCGCCTGGAGCGTTCTTACTTGGCGCGCGAAGCCATGATGGCTTCGGCCACGTTGCGAGGAGCTTCGCTGTAGTGCTTGAACTCCATCGTGTACGTTGCGCGGCCTTGCGACATCGAGCGCAGGGTGGTGGAGTAGCCGAACATTTCCGACAGCGGCACCTCGGCCTTGATGGCCTTGCCGCCACCGATCATGTCGTCCATGCCCTGGACCATGCCGCGACGCGAGGACAGGTCGCCCATCACGTTGCCGGCGTAGTCTTCCGGGGTTTCCACTTCGACGGCCATCATCGGTTCCAGGATGACCGGGCCAGCCTTGCGGCAGCCTTCCTTGAAGCCGAAGATCGCGGCCATCTTGAAGGCCAATTCGTTCGAGTCCACATCGTGGTACGAACCGAAGTGCAGCGTGACCTTGACGTCGACCACCGGGTAGCCGGCGAGCACGCCCTGGCCGACGGCTTCGTTGATGCCCTTTTCCACTGCGGGGATGAACTCGCGTGGAACCACACCGCCCTTGATGGCGTCGACGAATTCGATGCCCTTGCCGGCTTCGTTCGGCTCGATCTTCAGCACCACGTGGCCGTACTGGCCCTTACCGCCCGACTGACGCACGAACTTGCCTTCGGCCTCTTCGACGGTCTTGCGGATGGTTTCGCGGTAGGCCACTTGCGGCTTGCCGACGTTGGCTTCCACGCCGAATTCACGCTTCATGCGGTCGACGATGATTTCCAGGTGGAGCTCGCCCATGCCGGAAATGATGGTCTGGCCGGACTCTTCGTCGGTCTTCACCCGGAAAGAAGGATCTTCCTGCGCCAGGCGCTGGAGCGCGATGCCCATCTTTTCCTGGTCGACCTTGGTCTTCGGCTCGACGGCCTGCGAAATCACCGATTCCGGGAACACCATGCGTTCCAGGGTGACGATAGCCGACGGGTCGCACAGGGTTTCACCAGTGGTGACTTCCTTCAGGCCGACGCAGGCGGCGATGTCGCCGGCGCGAATTTCGCCGACTTCTTCGCGGTTGTTGGCGTGCATCTGGACGATACGGCCAATGCGCTCCTTCTTGCCGCGAACCGGGTTGTAGACGCTGTCGCCCTTGGTCAGGACGCCGGAGTACACACGAACGAAGGTCAGCTGGCCGACGAACGGGTCGGTCATCAGCTTGAACGCGAGAGCGGAGAACTTCTCGTTGTCGTCCGCCTGGCGAACCACCGGCTGCTCGTCTTCGTCGGTGCCGTTGACCGGGGGAATGTCGGTCGGAGCCGGCATGTAGTCGATCACGGCGTCGAGCATGGCCTGCACGCCCTTGTTCTTAAACGCCGAGCCGCACAGCATCGGCTGGATTTCGCCGGCGATGGTGCGGGTGCGGATCGCCTGCTTGATTTCGGCTTCGGTCAGTTCCTCGCCTTCGAGGTACTTGTTCATCAGCTCTTCGCTGGCTTCGGCAGCGGCCTCGACCAGCTTTTCGCGGTATTCGTTGCAGACATCGGCGATGTTCGCGGGAATTTCGCCGTACTGGAAGGTGACGCCCTTGTCTTCGTCCCAGATGATGGCCTTCATCTTCACCAGGTCGACGATGCCCTGGAAATGCTCTTCGGCACCGATCGGGATCTGGATGACGACCGGGTTGGCCTTCAGGCGATCGACCATCATCTGGCGCACGCGCAGGAAGTCGGCGCCGGTGCGGTCCATCTTGTTGACGAACGCGAGACGGGGCACGCGATATTTGTTGGCCTGGCGCCAGACGGTTTCCGACTGGGGCTGAACGCCGCCGACGGCGTCGTACACCATGACCGCGCCGTCCAGCACGCGCATCGAGCGCTCGACTTCGATGGTGAAGTCGACGTGGCCGGGGGTGTCGATGATGTTGACGCGGTGTTCTTCGTAGTTGCCCGCCATGCCCTTCCAGAAGCAGGTGGTGGCAGCCGACGTGATGGTGATGCCGCGCTCTTGCTCCTGCTCCATCCAGTCCATCGTGGCAGCGCCGTCGTGCACTTCACCGATCTTGTGATTCACACCGGTGTAGAACAGGATGCGCTCGGTGGTGGTGGTCTTGCCGGCGTCGATGTGCGCGGAAATACCGATGTTGCGGTAGCGCTCGATGGGGGTCTTGCGGGACATGAATTTACTCCGTTAACGGACGGAAGCCCGGCCACCCCAGAATGGGTGGATCGGGCTTCCGGCCGGTCTATTTTGAAAGACGGCTATGACAGTTTAGAAACGGAAGTGGCTGAAGGCCTTGTTGGCTTCGGCCATGCGGTGCACTTCGTCACGTTTCTTCATCGCACCGCCGCGGCCTTCGGTGGCTTCGAGCAGCTCGTTGGCCAGACGTTGGGCCATCGACTTCTCGCCACGCTTGCGAGCGGCTTCCTTGATCCAGCGCATCGACAGCGCCAGACGGCGCACCGGGCGCACTTCGACCGGGACCTGGTAGTTGGCGCCGCCGACACGGCGGGACTTCACTTCGACCATGGGCTTGACGTTGTTGATGGCAACGACGAAAGCTTCCAGCGGGTCTTTATCGGGGTTCTTCTTCTCGATCAGGTCGAGCGCGCCGTAGATGATGCGCTCGGCGACGGCCTTCTTGCCGCCTTCCATGATGACGTTCATGAACTTCGAGAGCTCGACATTGCCGAACTTGGGATCCGGCAGGATTTCACGTTTGGGGACTTCGCGACGACGTGGCATTTTTCACCTCTTGAATTGCTTCAGTTGGCATCCTTGGCGGACACCGCGAGAGCCAAAACAGGACTCTCACTTACTCGACCCGGAACATCGGGTCACTACGCTGCATCTCCGCGCCACGCGGAAAACAGCACCTGAAAAACGATTGCGAAACGCAGGGCTTACTTGGCCTTGGGCTTCTTGGCACCGTACTTGGAACGCGATTGCTTGCGATCCTTGACGCCTTGCAGGTCGAGCGAACCGCGGACGATGTGGTAACGCACACCTGGCAAGTCCTTGACCCGGCCGCCGCGGACCAGCACGACGCTGTGTTCCTGCAGGTTGTGGCCTTCGCCGCCGATGTACGAGATGACTTCGAAGCCATTCGTCAGGCGGACCTTGGCGACCTTGCGAAGCGCCGAGTTGGGCTTCTTCGGGGTCGTGGTGTAGACACGGGTGCAAACGCCGCGGCGTTGCGGCGAGTTCTGCATCGCGGGGCTCTTGGAGTTGGTCTTCTCGACCTCACGCCCCTGACGCACGAGCTGGTTAATGGTTGGCATTGGTAAAACCTGATGTGAACGTCCCAAAACGTTCTGAAAACGAAAACGTGAAACCCTTCGGCAAATTTCCGAAAAGCCCGCGAGTATAGCAATCCGGGTCTTTTACACAAGCCCGAACCGCACGACCCTGCACCGACGCGGCGAGGGGCCTACTTGATCCAGAGCCGGATCGAATCCCACGCGCGGCCCAGCACGCCCGCCTGCGGCACCTCCTGCAGCGCCACCAGCGGCACCTCGAACGGCGGCTGCTCGCCGGCGGTGATGCGCAGCGTGCCCACCTTCTGCCCCTTGGTGAACGGAGCGACCAGCGGATCGGGGCGCGAGACATCGGTCTTGACCTTGCCGCCGGTGCCGGCCGGCACCGCGACCACGATCGGCCCCGGCTGGCCCAGCGGCAGCGTGTTCTGCGTGCCCTTCCACAGCGGCGGGCTGACCACCGCCTGGCCGCCGTCGAACAGCTTCACCGCGTCGTAGGCGGTGTAGCCCCAGTTCAGCAGCTTCTGGCCTTCGTTGGCGCGTGCGCTTTCGCCTGCGGTGCCCAGCAGGATCACCAGCAGGCGCCGGCTGCCGACGTTCGGCATGTCGCGGTGCGCGGTGGCGACCAGGCAGTAGCCGGCCGCGTTGGTGTGGCCGGTCTTCAGGCCGTCGACCGTGGGATCGCGGAACAGCAGCAGGTTGCGGTTGTTGCCGTTGGCCGCCGGCGTGCCCGGGTAGCGGTACTGCTTGATGGCGTAGTAGCCGATGTATTCGGGGAAGTCCTGCATCAGCCGCGTCGCCAGGGTGGACAGGTCGCGCGCGGTGGTGGTGTGGCCCGGCTCGGTGAGGCCTTCGGGATTCTTGAAGGCGGTGCGCTGCATGCCCAGCACCTTGGCCTGGTCGTTCATCAGCTGGACGAAGCGCTCCGCGGTGCCGCCGACGCCCTCGGCCAGCGCCATGGTGGCGTCGTTGCCCGACTGCACGATCATGCCCTTGATCAGGTCCTCGACCGGCACTTGCATCTTGGGATCGATGAACATGCGCGAGCCCGGCATCTTCCAGGCGCGGGCGCTCACCGGGAAGGTCTGCTGCAGGGTGATCTTCTTCGACTTGAGCGCGTCGAACACCAGGTAGGCGCTCATCAGCTTGGTGAGCGAGGCCGGCTCGACCGGGGTGTCGATCTCCTTCTGCGCCAGGATCTGCTGCGCCGTCACGTCGAGCAGCAGATAGGAGCGCGCGGCGATCTCCGGCGGCACCGGCGTGGTCTGCGCGAAGGCGGGCGTGAGGGCGATGGGCAGGGCCAGGGCGGCCAGGACGAGCGCGCGCAGCGCCGGCATAAAGCGGTTCATGTGGAAGATTCGGGCTGAAGGGGCGGGGACAGGAGGAAGACCGGCGCGGGCGCGGCGGAGCGGCCGTCAGGGAGCGCTCAGATGGCGCACCACCAGGCTCTTGAGCAGCGGCAATTGTCCGTGAAAAAAATGGCCGACCCCGGGAATCACGGTTACCGGCAGTGTCTGCGGCCGCGCCCAGTCGATGACGTCCTGGAGCGGCACCGTATCGTCCTGCTCGCCGTGGATGACGAGGGTGCGCTCGTGCGCCGCAGCGGGCACCGGTGCCACCGCGAAGCGGGTGGTGGCGGTGCCGACGAAGACGATCTTCTCCGGCGACCGGCCGGCCCACAGCGCGGCGAGCACATGGCTCGCCACATGGGAGCCGAACGAGAACCCGGCGAGTGCCAGCGGGCCGTCGGCGGCCGTCTGCTCCACCACCGCGCGCATGTCCTCGGCCTCGGCCCGGCCTTCGTCGTAGACGCCGGCACTGGCGCCGACGCCGCGGAAATTGAACCGCACCGCCGTCCAGCCGCACTGCACGAAAGCACGTGCCAGCGTCTGCACCACCTTGTTGTCCATGGTGCCGCCGAACAGCGGATGCGGATGGGCGATCACCACCGTGCCGCGCCGCGCGACGCCGGCTGGCGGCTCGTCGCGTGCGGCCTGGATGGCACCGGCGCCGCCGGCCAGGGTGAGGGCTTCGGTCTGGGCGTTCACCGGACTCACCTCCCGACGTCCGGCGCCAGTCGCAGCCGCTCCACCGGCTGGCCGTTCTTCAGGTGCGATTCGACGATCTCGTCGATGTCGGAGCCGTCGACGAAGGTGTACCAGACGCCTTCCGGATAGACCACCGCCACCGGCCCGCCGGCGCAGCGGTCGAGGCATCCCGCCTTGTTCACCCGCACACCGCCGCGGCCGGCGAGGCCGGCTTCCTTCACCCGCTTCTTGCAGTGGTCGAAACCGGGTTTGGCATCGTGCAGCGCACAGCTGTCTTCGCCACCGCTGCGCTCGTTCAGGCAGAAGAAGATGTGGCGCTGGTAGTAGGGCGCCTCGCTGGAGGCGTCGGAGATGGGGGTGTCGCTCATGCGACCGATTCTAGGCAGGCACGGGCCGCGGCATGCGCTCGCGGCGCGATACCCGCAGCAGCAGATACGCCAGCGCGGCGAACGGCCACAGCCAGCCCAGCCACTGCACCAGACCATGGAAGCGGATGAAGCGCCCCTGCTCCCAGGTCTGCAGCGTCTGCCAGAAATAGGCGCTGGTGGGCGCCTCGTTCAGCACGTTCAGGTGCATCGCGATCGCCAGCAGCGCCACTGCGGCGCAGGCGCGGCGCGGCAGCCGCACCACGGCGCCGGCCAGCAGCGCGCCCAGGCACAGGCCCACCTGCACCGGCAGCGTCATCCATTCCCAGGCATGCGCGGGACCGTAGCTGAGCGCCGACGACAGCGCGGTGACCAGCGCGCCGACCACCAGCGCACCCGCCGCCATGCCCGCGCGCAGGCGCCAGTGGCGGGCGATGGAATAGGCGATCAGGCAGGGCACCAGCAGGCCGAGCGCCACGCACACCAGCTGGCCGCTGGGCGCCAGCGGCTGCTGGTCGAGGCCGGGCACCGGCAGCCAGTCGTAGAACGGCGTGTCGTCGAGCAGCTCGGCGAAGAAATCCTCCAGCCGCTCCAGCACCTGGCCCAGGCCGAAGGGCACCGCCACCGGGAACAGCAACGCCATCGGCCACAGCGCCAGCAGCACCAGCGCGCCCCGCGCATCGGCGATGAACCAGCGCTCCCGCAACCGGGCCCAGTGCGCCACGCCGCCCAGCCGCTCGAGCACCCAGGCCAGCAGCGCGCCCGCCACCGCGCCGCTGGTGTTCAGGACCAGATCGACATTCGACGGCACCCGCGTCGGCAGGTAGCTCTGCATCGTTTCCAGCGTCAGCGACAGCAGCGCGGCGCAGGCGGTCAGCAGCACGATGCCGCGCATGCCGCGCCCCGACCGCAAGGCCGCCAGCGCCAGCAGGAAGCCCAGGGGCGCATAGCCCAGCACGTTGGCGGTGAGGTCGAAGCCGGTCCACCAGCGCGGCAGCGGCGCGCTCAGAAAGGCCCACGGCACGATGCCCTGGTCGCGCCATTCGCCGAAGGGATACAGGCTGGCATAGACGATCAGCGCCATGTAGGCCAGCGCCAGGGGCGCAGCCGCGGTTCTGCTGGGAGCGATCTGCGCCTGCATCGACACGCCGGGGACCGTGCCGGTCAGAACGGCTTGACGACGACCAGCACCACCGCTGCCAGCAGCAGCAGCACCGGCACCTCGTTGAACCAGCGGAACCAGCGGTCGCCGTGGCGGTCGGTGCCGGCGCGCAGCTTGCGCAGCAGGCTCCAGCAGGCGTGGTGGTAGCCGAGCGCCAGGAACACCACGAACAGCTTGGCATGCATCCAGCCGGCGCCGCGGCCGATGCCGTAGCCCAGGAACAGCCAAGCCCCGAAGACCAGCGCCGGCAGCGCCAGGATGGTGGTGAAGCGCAGCAGGCGACTCGCCATGCCGAGCAGCCGCTCACGTTCGGCGCCCGGGCCGGCGGGCACCTGCGCCAGGTTCACGTAGATGCGCGGCAGGTAAAACAGGCCGGCAAACCAGCTGGCGATGAAGACGATATGGAGGGACTTGATCCAGAGCATGGTTGGCAGTGTAGGCAGGCCGCCGGCCGGCACCGCGCGCGCCGAGGGTGCCGACGCAAAAAAGACCCGGCCACGCGCCGATGGGGCGGTGCCGGGTCTGGCAAGCCCGGGTGACGTCGCCGCCTCCCGGAGCGCCCGCTCAGGGAGGAAAAGCGGGGGACGGCCCGAAGCCGTCCGGCGCCGAATCTAGCAAGCCGCCGAAGGCGCCACACCCGTGAATTCCCGAACGCGCGACAGGCGCGCAAGCCGTGTGGTGCAATTCGTGGATGCACCATTCCTCCCCCACGCCCTACCCGCTGGCGCGCCCGCGCCGCCTGCGCCGCGACGGCTTCAGCCGCAACCTGGTGCGCGAGCACGCCCTCACCGCCCACGACCTGATCTACCCGGTGTTCGTGCTCGACGGCGAGCAGCGCCGCGAAACGGTGGCATCGATGCCCGGCGTGGAGCGCCTGAGCCTCGACCTGCTGCTGCCGGTGGCCGAGGAATGCGTCGCGCTGGGCATTCCGGCGCTGGCGCTGTTCCCGGTGATCGACCCGGCGCTGAAGACACCCGACGGCGTCGAGGCGACCAATCCCGAGGGCCTGATTCCCCGGGTGGTGCGCGGCCTGAAGCAGCGCTTCCCGACGCTCGGCGTGATGACCGACGTGGCGCTCGACCCCTACACCAGCCACGGCCAGGACGGCCTGCTCGACGCGCAGGGTTATGTCGTCAACGAGCCCACCATCGAGATGCTGGTGCGCCAGGCGCTGGTGCAGGCCGAGTGCGGCGTCGACATCGTGGCGCCCAGCGACATGATGGACGGCCGCATCGGCGCGGTGCGCTCGTCGCTCGAGGAGACCGGCCACATCCACACCCGGATCATGGCCTACAGCGCCAAGTACGCCAGCGCCTTCTACGGCCCGTTCCGCGACGCGGTCGGCTCGGCGGCCAACCTGGGCAAGGGCGACAAGATGACCTACCAGATGGACCCGGGCAACAGCGACGAGGCGCTGCGGGAAGTCGCCCTCGACATCGCCGAAGGCGCCGACATGGTGATGGTCAAGCCCGGCATGCCCTACCTCGACATCGTGCGCCGGGTGAAGGACGAGTTCCGTGTGCCCACCTTCGCCTACCAGGTCAGCGGCGAGTACGCGATGCTGCAGGCCGCCTTCGCCAACGGCTGGCTCTCGCGCGACGCCGCTACGCTCGAGGCCCTGCTGGCCTTCAAGCGCGCCGGCGCCGACGGTGTCCTGACCTACTTCGCGATCCAGGCGGCCCGGCTGCTGCGCGAACGCCGCTGAGCGAGGCGGCATGCGCGTCTTCTCGCTGAACGGCTCGCGGGTCGGCGAAAACCCGGGCCTGGCCGGCCTGCAGCGGCCGGCCACCGGTTTCGTCTGGATCGCCTGCACCCGCAAGGAACTCGAGGCCGAGCAAGCCCGCATCCAGGACGCGCTGCAGTCGCTGGCCGGTGTGCAGCTGGTCGATCTGCACATCAGCGACCTGCTCAATCCGCATCTGCCCTCGCACTACGACTACACCTCGCAATACGACCTGATGGTGTTCCGGCGCCTGGCCGCCACGGTCGACCGCACCGGCGAAGCGTCGCCGGGCGTGCCGGTGGTGTTGAAGCGGATCGACACCACGCCGGTCGGTTTCGCGGTGCTCGACCAGGTGCTGCTGACGGTGCATCCGGAAGACTGCAGCGTGCGCGACGCCTTCGCGAGCCGGCTGCTGGCCGGCCACGCCACCGAGGCGCGGGTGGGCGGTGCGCGCACCCCGGCCAGCCCGGCCGACCTGATGCTGCGCATCGTCAACCTGATGGTCGACGGTTATCTGGAATTGCGCCGCGCGCTCACCCGGCAGCTCGACCACTGGCAGGCCGAGCTGCTGCGTCCGCGCCCGCGCGAAACCGACTGGAGCCCGCTGCTGGAAGCGCGGCTGGGCCTGCACCACCTCGACGAGATCTGCGAGGACCAGCGCGCCGCGGTGCAGGACTGGATCGATGCCCTGGAAACCTGGCCGCCGGCCGACACCACCGGCGCGATGCGCGAGCGCGACCTGCTGATGGTGCGCAGCCGCGACGTGCTCGAACACATCGAGCGGGTGGTGCACCATGTGCGCCGCCTGGAGCAGAGCGCCGAGACCGCGGTGCAGATGCATTTCAGCGTGCAGAGCAACCGGGCCAACGAGATCATGCGGGTGCTCACCACCCTGACCGCCATCTTCCTGCCGCTCAACCTCATCGCCGGCATCTTCGGCATGAACTTCGAGTTCATTCCGCTGGTGCACAAGCAGGACGGTTTCTGGTGGGCGATGGGCTCGATGGCGACGATCAGCGTGGTGCTGATCGCCTGGTTCTGGCGCAAGAAATACCTCGCCCGGCCGCACCGCTGAGCGCTGCCGGGCACGGCGGCATCAGCGCAGGTGCTTCTCGAAGAACGCCAGGGTGCGCTTGAGGGCGAGCTTCGCCGAAGGCGCGTCGTAGGAGCCGCGCTGGTCGCAGTTGAAGCCGTGGTGGGCGTCGTAGACGTACACCGGCACGTCGGGGTGGGCCTTCTTGAGCGCCTCGACGCTTTCCAGGCTGATGTGGTCGTCCTGCGAGGCGAAATGCGCGATCACCGGCACCTGCGGCTTGCGGGCGATTTCCGCCTCGGTGGTGGCGCCGCCGCCGTAGTAGACGGTGGCAGCCGACAGGCCCTGCACCAGCGCGGCCGCGCGCCACACCAGCAGGCCGCCGTAGCAATAGCCGACGATGCCCACCTTGCCGCCCCTGGAGGCGTAGGTCACGGCGGCCTGGATGTCCTGCATCACGCCCGGTGCGGGCAGCGCCTCGACCGCCGCCTTGAGCGCTACGCCCTGCTGCATGTCCGGGCCGGTGTAGCCCAGGTCGACACCCTTCTGAACCCGCGCGAAGGTCTCGGGCGCCACCGCCAGATAGCCCTGCGCCGCGTAGCCGTCGGCCACCGCGCGGATGTGCGAGTTGACGCCGAAGATCTCCTGGATCACGACGACGGCGCCGCGCGGCGTGCCCGACGGCTCGGCCACGTAGGCGGAAAACGCGAAGCCGTCGGCGGCGGTGAGGGTGGTGGTCGAAGAGGCCATGTGTGCGGTGCTCCTGTGCGTGTCGAATGGGAGGGTGAACGGTGCCGGGACCGGCTGCGGCCGGCCTGCGGGCGCTGTTGTAACCGATGCGGCCCGGCCCGCGCCGATGGCGGGCCAAGCGGCCTACAGGGCCCTGACGCGGCCGGGCACGCAGCGTTTCGCACCCTCGCACCCCATGACAGGGCGACACGATCCGGCAGGATTTACTGGAAAACCCGCTGCAAAAGCCCTGCCATGAGCGACGAACGTGCACTTTTCACCGACAAGGGGCGCGGGTTACCCCGGATGCACTAAAAACGCGCATCCCCTACATTCGTCGTTGCTGCAGGGCCTCGCGCTCTGCGAGAGCGAGGACCCGAGGAAGACAAGCCGCTACACGAGAATCAACTGACCGCCCAAGCGTCCCTCGAGAGATGCCGGTAATTTCAGCAACGCCAGACATGTCCGCATGTTCTGGCGTTTTTTTTGGACCTCGCGTCGCCGCCCCGGCCCCGCTCCACCCCATGGGCCCCACCTAGAATGCCGCGATGGAATTGATCTGGGCCTGCGTGGCCGCGCTGGCCGCGGGTTTCGTCGATGCGGTGGTGGGGGGTGGCGGCCTGGTGCTGGCGCCCGCGCTGTTCGCGCTTTTTCCCACCGCGCCGCCGCCGGTGCTGCTCGGCACCAACAAGGCGGCCGGCATCTGGGGCACCGCTTTCGCCGCGCGCCAGTTCGCGCAGCGGGTCGACATGCCCTGGAAGGTGCTGCTGCCGGCCGCGGCACTCGCCTTCGCCGGCTCGATGGCCGGCGCCTATACCGTCACCCGGGTGCCGCCCGACGCGCTGCGCCGGGCGTTGCCCTTCATCCTGCTGATGGTGCTGCTCTACACCCTGTCGCGCAAGGACATGGGCCGGCACCACGCGCCGCATCTGTCGCACCGGGCCGCCACCGGCGCGGCCTGCGTCGCCGGCCTCGGCATCGGTTTCTACGACGGCTTCTTCGGCCCCGGCACCGGCAGCTTTCTGGTGTTCTTCTTCGTGCGCGCCCTGGGCTACGACTTCCTGCACGCCTCGGCCTCCGCCAAGCTGCTCAACACCGCCACCAACCTCGCCGCGCTGATCCTGCTGGCCTCCAAGGGCATGGTCTGGTGGCACTACGCGGTGGCGATGGCGGTCGCCAACGTGGTCGGCAGCCTGATCGGTACCCGCACCGCGCTCAAGCACGGGTCGGGCTTCGTGCGTGGCATGTTCATCGTGGTGGTGTCGGCGCTCATCATCAAGACCGCCTACGACGCGTTCCTGCGCTGAATCGCGCCCGCCCGCCTCAGGGCTGCGCCAGCACGATGTCCTCGACCTTGCGCGGCGTGCCGATCGGCGCGGCGCTCTTGCCGATGCGGGTGGCGGCGATGTCTTCCTCGCTGGGATAGAGCCCCAGCAGCCAGTAGTCGAGCACCCGGCGCGCGATGGGCGCGGCCGCGCCGGTGCCCCAGCCGGCGTTCTCGACGATCAGCGCCACCGCGATCTTCGGGTTCTGCGCCGGGCCGAACGCCATGTAGAGCGCGTGGTCGCGCTGGTGCTCCTCGAGCGCCTTGGCGTTGTACTTGGTGTTCTGCGCCTGCGTCACCGCCTGCGCGGTGCCGGTCTTGCCGGCCGATACATAGCCGGCGCCGGCGAACACCGCGCGTGCGGTGCCGCCGGTGGTCACCGCGATCAGGCCGGCGCGCACCGCGTCGACGTTCGATTTCCGGTAGCCCAGGTCGATCGCCGGCGGCTGCGGCACGGGCGCGGTGATGCCGGTGAGCGGGTCGCGCACCGCGCGCACCAGGTGCGGCCGGTGCTTGATGCCGCCGTCGGCCAGGATCGCGGTGGCCTGCGCCACCTGCAGCATGGTGAAGTTGTTGTAGCCCTGGCCGATGCCCAGCGAGATGGTCTCGCCCGCATACCAGCGCCGCTGCTCGGGCCGCTTGTAGGTGCGGCGTTTCCAGTCGGTGCTCGGCAGCACGCCGGTCACCTCGCCCGGCAGGTCGATGCCGGTGATCTGGCCGAAACCCATCGGCGCCATGAAGTCGTGGATGGTGTCCACGCCCAGCTCGTTGGCCAGCGAGTAGAAGTACACGTTGGACGACAGCATGATGGCGCGCTGCAGGTCCACCCCGCCCAGGTAGCCCTCGGGGCTGCCGAAGCGGTGGCCGGCGAAGTTGTAGAAGCCGGGGTCGTTGATGACGGTGCCCGGCGTGCGCTTGCCGGTTTCCAGCCCGGCCAGCCCCATGAAGGGCTTGTAGGTGGAACCGGTCGGGTAGGTGCCGCGCAGCGCGCGGTTGAGCAGCGGCTTGTCGAGCGACTCGTTGAGCGTGGCCCAGCTCTCCTGGTCGATGCCGTCGACGAACAGGTTCGGATCGAAGGTCGGCTTGCTGACGAAGGCGAGGATCTCGCCGGTGGAGGGCTCGATCGCCACCAGTGCGCCGCGACGGTCGCCGAAGAGCTCCTCGACCATCTGCTGCAGCTTGATGTCGATCGACAGCTGCACCGTCTCGCCGGGTGTCGCGGCATAGGTCGCCAGCCGGCGCACCGCCCGGCCGCCGGCCGAGGTCTCCATCTGCTCGACGCCGGTCTTGCCGTGCAGCTGCCGCTCGAAGCTCTGTTCGACGCCCAGCTTGCCGATATGGTCGGTGCCGCGGTAGTTGGCGGCGTCATCGGAGTCCTCGATGCGCTCCTTCTCGCGCGGATTGACACGGCCGATGTAGCCGATGACATGGCTGCCCAGCTCGCCGAACGGATAGTTGCGGAACAGCCGCGCCTTGATCTCGACGCCGGGAAACTTGAAGCTCTGCGCCGCGAATTTCGCCACCTCGGTGTCCGACAGGCGGGTGCGGATCGGCACCGACTCGAAATTGCGCGAGTCCTCCATCAGCTTCTTGAAGCGGCGCCGGTCGCGCGGCGTGATCTCGACCAGCGAGGCCAGCCGGTCGATGGTTTCTTCCAGCGCGCCCGCCTTCGACGGCGTGATCTCCAGCGTGTAGGCCGAGTAGTTGGTGGCCAGCACCATGCCGTTGCGGTCGAGGATCAGGCCGCGGTTGGGCACGATCGGCACCACCGCGGTCCGGTTGCTCTCGGCGCGCTCGGCCAGGTCTTCGTGGCGCACCACCTGCAGGTACACCAGCCGGCTCGCCAGCAGCCCGAAGGCGATGAACATCAGCAAGGCGACCGCCAGGATCCGGCGCTTGAAGCGCGCCAGTTCCATCTCGGTACTGCGGATCTCGGTCATGTCAGAGGGGCCTGTTCTCGTCGCGGTCGGGCGCGCGCCGCTGCGGTGCCAGCAGCACCACGCTGATCGGAATCCACAGCAGCGAATCGAGCAGCGGCGCGACGACGATGCCCCAGCCGGGCAGGGTCGAGCCGAGCGCCAGGCGGATCACCGTCTGCAGCACATGGGCACCGGCGAACAGCGGCAGCAGCTGCACCGCCTGCAGCGGAATGCCGAACCACAGCAGGCGCCGCTGCATGCTCACGCCGAGATACACCATCACCGTGTAGATCAGCGCGTTCTGGCCGAGCAGCGCGGCATGCTGCACGTCCACGCACAGCCCCAGCAGGAAGGCCGACCCCATGCC
>JAKONS010000580.1 GCA_022701845.1 Burkholderiaceae bacterium | reverse complement strand
GAAATGCCATGAGCCCCGAGTGCCATGCCGGCCTGCCCTGCCCCACCGCCGGCATCTGGTATCCGGTTCCGATCGATAACCATCCGCAGGCCAACGTAATCGACCCCTATATTCATCAGCGCTACCTTAATGCCGGCGCGCCGATGCCTGACGCCACATCCTGGGGCTTGCCGACCGTAGGGATGCTGGTGTGGAGACTATTGGAGGCGGACGAAGCTTTTTCCAGCGAAGCTTGATTTTTGGACGATAGTGTTCTGGCGCTTGCAGCCAAAAGGCCAAAGCTCTTCCGACGACGCCGCTCCACGGCATGACCAAAAGACGCGCAAGGTCTGAAAACAGGCCAGTGGTTCGTATTGGTGGGCAAGCGCAACATGCTTGGTGAGTAATCTCTGACTTATCCAGTACCGTTGGCAATTGCCATAAATTCGAGCGCACCCAGCGCCTGCTGGTGGACTATTTGAAGCCAAGCCTTTCATCTCGAAGAACTTCAAAATAAGCGAATGGCGGACCAAAAAGAGAACCGGGTTGGATCGCATAGAGAAATCACACACCGTCGGCTTGTTCGATGCTGCCGCCGGCACGCCGCCCAGAATTCCCGACCTCTTCGTTAGATGGAAAAACTTGATTGGAAAAAATGATGATCCAAAAATATCAGCAAAGGGCTGTGGGTTAATCTGTAATTTGCGATAGCAAAACAATCAACAAACGTTATGCATAAAAAATCTCTATTAAAGTTTATCTCTGTAGTCACTTTTATTACATTCCCATTAGTGGGCTGTGCCAAAAATGACACCGAGCCGTTGCCGAGACACCAGACGCTTAAGGCTTTCGATCCGCACCGAAAAGAGTTTTCTTGCAAATATGAGCGCGATCAGGTTCCCAATATAGATCCAGAAGCTGAGGCTTGGCATCAAGCCGCCTTATTCACAACCCGATCCGACCTCTGGCCAGATCAAAAAAATTGGAAGGCCGCAGAAGCGCTATGGATAAAAGCTTCAGCGAAAAAACACTGGAAGGCCATGATGAATTTGGCGTCGCTGTATGAAAGGGGAGCAGGAGAAGGTGCGTTTAGAGTGCAACCAAACCCATATTTATCGGTCGAAATTGCTGAGCACGCGATGATTTTGGGAATTCCTGCTGGCTACGACAAAATGGGGGACTATCACGATCGAGGGCTCGGCGGGATAAGACAAAATTCAAGTCGAGCATGGGCATTTTGGCAAATGGCTGCCGATCAAGGAAACGTTCAGGCGTTGACCCATATAGGCACCGCCACCGACGCCACCTACGACAGCCCCGCCGACGGATTTTGGGGAAATCGCGCTATAGCGCTAAAAATGCTGGAGTGTGCCGCTGCCCAAGGATATGGAGATGCAGGCTACGAACTTGGATTAACATTATCAGGAAGAGAATCAGTTACTCCAACTGAAAACATTCGAGCACTCCACTTTCTACATGACGGCACAAAACATGGAAGTAGCAAAGCAGCAAGATTTCTTTTTGGAGCCTTCGACAACGGCGACGCGCTGGTAGAGCGTCTGATAGACGAGGAACGCTCGGCGCGCTATCGTGTACTTATAGAAGCACTTTATTGCAATCCAGATCTACGACTTCCAAATTTGGACAAGATATTGCCGCTGCCTCCGGCGCGACTTCCTGCTTGGGACGGTACTCCTGAAAGCCTCATCAAAGCTGCACAGCCCTCAGAGCCGTGAACGATTGCGCACCATCAAAAGCATCGCAATGAACTAGCCCAGCATTTATGCCAACGCCCTGAACTTCGCCCAAAAATGTCCTTTATCGAGCTGGCATCCTCTCCGGAACAATTCCAGAATGGATCTACCTCGGCATCGGCCAGCGCACAGGGCATCGCCAGGCGTTCGCTCTATTGCTACCGACGACCGCCCCGCATCCTCCACCGGCACGGGAATGCCATAAGCCCCGAATGCCACGCCGGCCTGCCCTGCCCAACCACAGGCATCTGGTACCCCGAGCCGGACGAAGACCATCCGGAAGCGAGTGTGATCGACAGCTGTTGGCGCCAGCGCTATATCCACGCCGGCGTACTGCTGCCAGATGCGACCGTAGGGGACTGCCGACCGCCGGCAGACTCCTTTGGCGCCTCCGCGAAGCAGACAAGAACCTGAGCGACGCGTTGTGGAATGGCCTAGTGATATTCGACTCGATCAGCGCACGGACACCGTCCTGAAAGTCACCGACCAGCAGGCAGCCGCCGTGGGCAGCACGGTGTGTTGCCAACCTCTACGCGCTTCACCGGTAATCCGATAGATCGAACGCGGGGCGACCTGCAGGCTCAGGTTGCGCCGTCCAGCCGGTGCCGCGTTGACACCGTCGGGCCGGTTCGCCTTCAGCCGCAGCAGCGCAGGATTGCCAAGCGAAACGCTCGCCATCAGATCGAATTCGGGCATGTCCCGTTGCCAGCCCATCGAGCTGCCGGCGCCCTGTTCTTCCACCACCGTCTGGACCAGTCGGTCAGGCCCGATACGCAACCATCCCGCCACGCGATGGCGCAAAGGCTCCAGCACCGCCGGCATCGGCACGGTCGGCAGCACCGCATCATCGTCGACGTCGCCCTCGTCGGTTCGGCCGACATCGACGTCCACGCCATAGCTGACCATCCGGCGAGGAACGGTATGCGCTTTGGACGACACCTCCACCAGCGGCAACCCGCCGACAACGGCCAGCCAGTGCCGCTCCTCGACCGCCGACAGGAAATTGGGTTGGTAAGCCATCCCCGGCGGCAGCACCGGCGGCGCATCGGCAAAACTGAAAAGATCGGCTTGCGGGGAATCGCGAAGATCGCGAACAGCGAGCGAGGAACGGCGAACAGGCATCAACCGACCATGCCAGCGACCTGCGGAAAGTCAATGCCTGCCGACCGATGTGCAAGCCAGCGGAAGCGCCGCGCGCCGCCGACGTTGGTGAACACCATAGCTCTGGTGCGCTCCGAACGCTGGCGCGGGGCGACGCACGCTCGGCTTAGAAAGTTTCCCAGTCGTCGTCCGCCGAAGCGGCCTTGGCCGTTGCAGGCGCAGGCGCGGGCTTGGCGGCCGCCGAGGCGTGCTTGGCGGTAGCGGGTGCAGGCGTCGCGGCAAGGCGCTTCGGTGCAGCCGTAGTCGCGGCGTCCGACGGTGCGGCTGCCGGCGCAGGCCGCGCGGGCGCGGCTACCGTGCGCTTGAGCACCGGCAGCGCCGCCATGGCTGCGCGCGGTGGCGCCGCCTTGGGCGCAGTCGGTGCCACGCGAGGACCGGTAGTGCCTGAAACACTGGACGACAGGGGAGCATTCGCGGCGCCGCCCGCTGCCACTTTGAACACCGCCACCGCGCTCACCATCTGTTCGGCCTGCGATTTCAGGCTGGCCGCCGCCGCGGCGCTCTCCTCGACCAGCGCCGCGTTCTGCTGCGTGGCCTGGTCCATCTGGGTCACCGCTTCGCCGACCTGGGCCACGCCCAGGCTCTGCTCGACGCTGGCGGCACTGATCTCGCCCATCAGGTCGGTCACCCGGCGGATCGCGGTCACCACTTCCTGCATCGTGGTGCCGGCCTGGTCGACCAGCA